>JBEVLR010000104.1:0-3737 GCA_040509075.1 Burkholderiaceae bacterium
CGCCGTCGAGCTCGGCCGCGGCACCGCGGACGAAGTGGCCGAACGCGCCGCGCGTTTCGTGAGGACGCTGCCGCAGGTGTTGGGCAAGTACCAGGCGCCGCTGCAGGCCGCCGACCTGCGCCACGCCGAAGGCTATGCGGTGAAGTTGAGGGGCGTGACGGTGGCCGCGGACGCGAAGGGCGGCCCGCAGCAGGCGCAGGCGCCGCGCCCGCGATAAGGCAAGCACGGACAACACGCACGAGCGAACACACGGGGGCACGCACAGCAATGGCCAAGGAATACAAGGATCTCGTCGTCGGACTGGACATCGGCACCGCGAAGGTGATGGCCGTCGTCGCCGAGATGCTGCCGGGCGGCGAACTCCGGCTCGCGGGCCTGGGCGTCTCCCCGACGCACGGCCTCAAGCGGGGGGTCGTCGTGAACATCGACGCGACCGTGCAGTCGATCCAGCAGGCGCTGAAGGAAGCCGAGATGATGGCCGACTGCAAGATCTCGCGCGTCTACACGGGCATCACCGGCAGCCACATCCGCGGGCAGAATTCGACCGGCATGGTGATCGTGCGCGACAACCGCGAGGTGACGCCGACCGACATGGCGCGCGTCGTCGAGACCGCGAAGGCGATCAACATCCCCAACGACCAGCGCGTGCTGCTCGTCGAGCCGCAGGAGTTCGTGATCGACGGCCACGAAGTGAAGGAGCCGATCGGCATGAGCGGCAGCCGGCTCGAGGTGCGCGTGCACATCGTGACGGGCGCGCAGAGCGCGGCCGAGAACATCGTCAAGTGCGTGCGCCGCTGCGGCCTGGAGGTCGACCAGCTGGTGCTCAACCCGAGCGCGTCCAGCCAGGCGGTGCTGACGCAGGACGAGATGGACCTGGGCGTCGCCCTCGTCGACATCGGCGCCGGCACCACCGACGTCGCGATCTTCACCGGCGGCTCGGTCCGCCACACGGCGGTGATCCCGATCGCCGGCGACCTGATCACCAGCGACATCGCGATGGCCCTGCGCACGCCGACCAAGGACGCGGAGGAGATCAAGGTCGAGTACGGCGTCGCCAAGCAGCTGCTCGCCGACGCGACCGAGCAGGTCGAGGTGCCCGGGCTGGGCGACCGCCCGCCGCGCATGCTCAGCCGCCAGGCGCTCGCCGGCGTGATCGAGCCGCGCGTGGAGGAGATCTTCTCGCTCGTGCACCAGGTGATCCGCGAATCGGGCTGCGAGGAGCTGTTGTCGTCGGGCATCGTGCTGACGGGCGGCACCGCGGTGATGCCGGGCATGGTGGAGCTCGGCGAGGACATCTTCCTCAAGCCGGTCCGCAAAGGCCTGCCCACCTATTCCGGCGCGTTGTTCGACATGGTCGCCAACCCGCGTTCGGCGACCGTGATGGGCCTGCTCGAGGAAGCGCGCGTCGCGCACAGCCGAGGCCACAAGGCGGCGGCGCAGGCGGGGTCGATGCAGACCTTCTTCGGCAAGGCGCGGGACTGGTTCATGGGGAATTTCTGATGGCGGCGAGGACGATGATGGCTTCGAGAGGCGCCGCCTTGACAAGAAGACGGCCCGGCGCGACCGGGACGCGGCTCTTTGGGATACGTGGGTTCACGGGCAACTGCAACGGTTTTTTTGTAAGGAGTACGACATGCCGATCGAGATGATTGAAGAGTTCGACCAAGGTACGCAGATCAAGGTGATCGGCGTGGGCGGCGGCGGCGGCAACGCCGTGGAGCACATGCTCAACGAGGGCGTCCAGGGCGTCGAGTTCGTCTGCGCGAACACCGACGCGCAGGCGCTCAACCGGTCCGGCGCGAGCCAGATCATCCAGCTGGGCGGCAAGGGGCTCGGCGCGGGCGGCAAGCCCGAGGTCGGCCGCGCCGCGGCCGAGGAGGCGATCGACCAGATCCGCGACGCCATCGCCGGCGCCAACATGCTGTTCATCACCGCCGGCATGGGCGGCGGCACCGGCACCGGCGCCGCGCCGGTGATCGCGCGCGTGGCCAAGGAGATGGGCATCCTGACCGTGGGCGTGGTCACCAAGCCGTTCGAGTTCGAGGGCAACCGCCGCATGAAATCGGCCGACGCCGGCGTCTCCGAGCTCGAGGCGAACGTCGACTCGCTGATCGTCGTGCTCAACGAGAAGCTGCTCGAGGTGCTGGGCGACGACGTCACGCAGGACCAGGCCTTCGCCTACGCCAACGACGTGCTGAAGAACGCCGTCGGCGGCATCAGCGACATCATCCACATCCCGGGCCTGGTCAACGTCGACTTCGAAGACGTGAAGACGGTGATGAGCGAGCCGGGCAAGGCGATGATGGGCACCGCGATCGCCGCCGGCCCCGACCGCGCGACGAAGGCGGCCGACGCCGCCGTCGCCTGTCCGCTGCTCGAAGGCATCGACCTGTCCGGCGCGAAGGGCGTGCTGGTGCTGATCGCGGCGTCGCGCGCGACGTTCAAGCTGTCGGAGAGCAAGCTGGCGATGAACACCATCCGCCGCTACGCCGCCGAAGAAGCGCACGTGATCTTCGGCACGGCTTACGACGAGAGCCTGGGCGACCAGCTGCGCGTCACCGTGATCGCCACCGGCTTGTCGCAGTCGCGCCGCACGCAGGCGCCGCTGACGGTCGTCCAGACCATGCAGCACGCCCGCACCGGCACCGACAACCTGCCGATGATGAGCGCGCAGATGCCGGGCATGGGCGGCGGCTCGATCACGGGGTCGGGCCACTCGACGCCGACGCCGTCGATGCCCTCGAACACCGACTACGGCCACCTCGGCACGCCCAGCGTCTGGCGCCATCGCCAGCACGCCGCGGCCAAGGTCGAGGCGCTGAGTTCGCACGGGATGGACGAGATCGAGATCCCGGCGTTCCTGCGCAAACAAGCGGATTGAGCGCCCCCATGGCCGCTGGCGCTCCCTGCCTGCTGAGCGGGGCCGGGTCGAGGGGATCGGACGGGGGCGCGATGCGCGACGTGGTCTCCGGGTTGATCCTGGCGGCGGCGCTGCCGTGCGGCGCGGCGCAGGCGGCGCCGTCGCAGGAGCGGCAGCGCGAGGTCTGGGACGATGTCGGAAGGGCCGCGCGCAAAGGGCCGGTGGACGTGGCGCTGGACGGCCAGGCGGTGCTGCACCTGCCGGACGGCGAGGTGTTCGTGCCGCAGCCGCAGGCCGACCGCCTGCTCGACCTGATGGGCGGGCCCGGCGGCGACCCCGGGCTGCTCGGCGTGATCCTGCCGCGCGACCCGAGGGCGACCTGGATCATGCCGGTGCGCTTCGCGGCGTCGGGCTTCATCAAGGACGACGAAGCGAAGACCTGGGCCGCCGACGACCTGCTCGCCGGTGTCCGCGGCCGCACCGACGCGCAGAACAGGGCGCGCGAGAAGAAGGGCATCGCGCCGCTCGAGATCGTCGGCTGGGCCCTGGCGCCGCGTTACGACGCCGCGCGGCGGCGGCTGGCCTGGGCGGTCTCGTCGCGCGCGGTCGGCGCCGGCGCCGAGCGCGCGGACGTCGATTACAACGCTTGCGCGCTCGGCCGCGACGGCTACTTCAGCTTCGGCATGACGGTGGACCTGAGCGATTTGCCGAAGCTGGGGCCGATCGCCGAGCGGCAACTGGCCGCGCTCGAATTCAATCCGGGCAAGCGGTACGAGGATTTCGACGGCAAGGCCGGCCGGGTCGCCGAGCACGGCCTGGCCGCGGTGGTGGTCGGCGGGGCTGCGCGCCAGGCCGGCGTCGCGGCGCCGGCCGGCGC
>JBEVLR010000105.1:0-4495 GCA_040509075.1 Burkholderiaceae bacterium
CTTCTCTACTATTCTCTACTATTCTCTACTCGTCTCTACTCGTCTACTCATCGTCCATCCATCTCTCTGCGCTCTCCGCCCTTCGGTCTCTCTTTCCAAAAGGCTTTGAACTGGAAATTAGTTTATGTCCGGCGAAGCGAAGTCGCCTTGCCATAATGCGAAGCGAACGCCTCTCAACCGAAGTCGTCGCCATGGGCGGCCCAGAACGGCAAACCTCTGCCGTATCACCCGCCATTAGAAGGAGCCAAAAAAAAGCCGCCCAACCGGGCGGCTTCTTCGCGTCCGACGTCCGGTCGGGCCTTACTTCAGCGCCTTGAAACGCACCCGCTTCGGACGCGCGCCTTCCTCGCCGAGGCGGCGCTTCTTGTCCGCTTCGTATTCCTGGTAATTGCCGTCGAAGAACGTCCACTGCGAATCACCTTCGCAGGCCAGGATGTGCGTGGCGATGCGATCCAGGAACCAGCGGTCGTGGCTGATGACCATGATCGAGCCGGCGAATTCCAGCAGCGCGTCCTCGAGCGCGCGCAGCGTCTCGACATCGAGGTCGTTGGACGGTTCGTCGAGCATGAGCACGTTGCCGCCCTGGATCAGCGTCTTGGCCAGGTGCAGGCGGCCGCGCTCGCCGCCGGACAGGTTGCCGACGAGTTTTTGCTGGTCGTTGCCCTTGAAGTTGAAGCGGCCGATGTAGGCGCGGCTGGGCATCACGAATTTGCCCACCGTCAGGTTGTCGAGGCCGCCCGACACGTCTTCCCAGACCGTCTTGGAATCGGTGAGGTCGTCACGCGTCTGGTCGACGAAAGCCATCTTGACGGTCTTGCCGATCGCGACCGAACCCGAATCCGGCTGCTCCTTGCCGGCGATCATCCGGAACAGCGTGGACTTGCCGGCGCCGTTCGGGCCGATGATGCCGACGATCGCGCCGGCGGGCACCTTGAAGCTGAGGTTGTCGATCAGCTGGCGATCGCCGAAGCCTTTGCTGACGTTGGTGAATTCGATCACCTCGTGGCCCAGCCGCTCGGCGACGGGGATGAAGATCTCGTTCGTCTCGTTGCGCTTCTGGTAGTCGTGGTCGCTCAATTCCTCGAAGCGCGCCATCCGAGCCTTGCTCTTGGCTTGGCGGCCCTTCGGATTCTGGCGCACCCACTCGAGCTCCTTCTTCATCGCCTTCGCGCGGGCGTCTTCGGATTTCTGCTCGGCCTGCAGGCGCTGCTCCTTCTGCAGCAGCCATTCGGAGTAATTGCCCTTGTACGGGATGCCCAGGCCGCGGTCGAGCTCCAGGATCCATTCGGCCGCGTTGTCGAGGAAATAGCGATCGTGGGTGATCGCGACGACGGTGCCGGAAAACCGCTGCAGGAACTGCTCGAGCCAATCGACGGATTCCGCGTCCAAGTGGTTGGTCGGTTCGTCGAGCAGCAGCATGTCGGGCTTGGACAGCAGCAGCTGGCACAGCGCCACGCGGCGCTTTTCGCCGCCGGACAGGTGGCCGATCGTCGCATCCCAGGCGGGCAGGCGCAGCGCGTCGGCGGCGATCTCGAGCTGATGCTCGACGTTGTCGGAGCCGGCCGACGAGATGATCGCCTCGAGCTCGGCCTGCTCGGCGGCGAGCTTGTCGAAATCGGCATCCTCGGCGCCGTATTCGATGTAGACCTCCTCCAGCCGCTTCTTCGCGGCCAACACGCCGCCCATGCCTTCCTCGACCGACTCGCGCACCGTCTGGTCGGGCTTGAGCTGGGGCTCCTGCGGCAGGTAGCCGATGCGCAGGCCGGGCATCGGGGTGGCCTCGCCTTCGAAATCCTTGTCGACGCCGGCCATGATCTTCAGCAGCGTGGACTTGCCGGAACCGTTCAAGCCCAGCACGCCGATCTTCGCGCCGGGGAAGAAGCTCAGGGACACGCCCTTGAGGATCTGCCGCTTCGGCGGCACGATCTTGCCGAGCCGATTCATCGTGAAAACGTACTGTGCCATCTGGAGGACCTGCGCCAAGGAGAAAGCTGAAGGGATGCGAGAGCCGGGGATGCCGGGAGATCTCGAGAAGACTCTCGGAAAAAAACGCGGCCCGATGATCGATTCGCGCGGAGCGAATCACCGGGCCGGAGGTTGGAAGGCCCGATTTTACTTGGTCGATGGCCTGATCAACACGTAGGTCGCGGCATCACCCCGCCGGACGAGCATGTTGATCGGCCGGGCCTTGTCGAGCTTGGCGACGGTCGCGATGAATTCCTTCACCGACGAAACCGGTGCGTTGGCGACGCCCAGGATGATGTCGCCGGCCCGAACGCCGGCCCGCGCCGCCGCGCCCTCGGCGAAATCGACGCGCACGCCGCCCTTGATGCGCAACTCGGTCTTCTGCGCATCGGTCAGCTCGCTGACCTTCAGGCCCAGCAGCGCCTTGGCGGCCTGGGAGGCGCGGTCGGCGTCGGCGTCGGCCTTCTTGTCCGCCTCGAATTCGACCACCGGCACCGATATTTCCTTGTAGCGGCCGTCGTGGAAGACCTGCAGCGCCACCTTCGAGCCCGGCTTGACCGCGCCGACGAGGCGCGGCAGGTCGGACGCGTGCTCCACCTGAGCGCCCTGCACGCCCGTGATGATGTCGCCCGCTTCGATGCCCGCCTTCTCGGCCGGAAGCCCGGGCTGCACGCTCTGCACCAGCGCGCCGACCGGCTTGCCCAGGCCGAGCGACTCCGCGACCTCCTTGGAGACCCCGCCGATCTGGACGCCGATGCGGCCGCGCACGACTTTGCCCGTCGCGCGCAATTCGTCGGAGATGCGGATCGCCTCGTTGATCGGGATCGCCAGCGAGATGCCCGCATAGCCCCCCGACGGACTGAGGATCTGCGAATTGATGCCGACGACTTCGCCGCGCATGTTGATCAGCGGGCCGCCGGAGTTGCCCGGGTTGATCGGCACGTCGGTCTGCAGAAGTTGCAGGTAGTCGCCCGTCTCGCGCTGCTTCGCGCTGACGATGCCGGCGGTGACCGTGCTCTCGAGCCCGTAAGGCGAACCGATGGCGATGACCCATTCGCCGACCTTGACCTTGTCGACGTCGCCCGCCTTGACGAACGGCAGGCCCTGCGCGTCGATCTTGACGACCGCGACGTCGGTGCGGGCGTCGGCGCCGATCAGTTTGGCCTTGAACTCGCGCTTGTCGGTCAGCGTGACCAGCACCTCGTCGGCGCCCTCGACCACGTGCGCGTTCGTCAGCACGACGCCGTCGGGCGTCAGGATGAAGCCGGAGCCGATCGCGCGGCGTTCGGGCTCGTCGCCGTCGCCGCCGTTCGGTGCGCCGCCTTTCGGGATCGGAATGCCGAACCGCCGGAAGAGCTCTTCGATGTTCGGATCGGTCTGCGGGCCGCCCGGGGCCGCTTTCAATTTTTCCGACGTGCGGATGTTGACGACGGCCGGCCCGACCGCTTCGACGAGGCCGGTGAAATCGGGCAGGCCCTGCACCAGGACGGGCGCCTGCGCGGGCGCCGCAGGCTGCCCGAGCGCCGGCCACGCCGGAACGAGGACGCCGGCGGCGATCAGCGCGAGCGCGGACCTGAAACGCAGCGAGGCGGCGAGGGAACGGATCGGCATGGCGGCAAGCTCCGGGGCGTTTCGGGGATTCATTTCTTGCGTTCCAGCGCGTGGACGAATTCATCGAGCGTGGCGGACGGGACGTCGCCGATCGCCGTGATCCAGGAATCGTTTTCGCGGCGGGTCAGCGTCTGCGTGGCCCCGATCACGGTCAACCCCTCGCCGCGGTGGCGCTGCGGCTGGTACGGTTCGATGAACAGCGACACATGCGTCAGGCCGTCGGAGAAGATCGTCTGGACCACGCTCACCTGCCCGGCGTCCGCGCCCGACATGGGCAGCATGCGGCGCACGCAGCCGAGCGGCTGGAAACCCGCCGGCATCAGCGCGGGCTGCATCGTCCAGCCTTCCGCATCGAGCTTCGTGGGCTCCATCGCCGGCTTCACCACATGATAGCCGTCGGTGCGATGGAGCTCGGCGACGATCGCGGCGCGATCCGGCCGCACGCCGATCTGCACGTCGGAGAAGCCCGAGGACTCGAGCGTCCGGCCATCGGCCCGCACGTCGACGCGCAGCAGCAGCCCGGTCGCGCGGTCGGCCCAGATCACGTGGTCGAAGCGGTGGGCGTCGCGCGCCTTCAACAACAGGCGGTCGGCGTCGTGGCCGGCGACCCGTTCGCCGGCCTGCGCCTGCAGTTCGTAGAACTCGGGGATGCGCGCCTCGTTGCCGCTGACGAGCGCCGGAAACGAAGCGCGCGGATCGACGGGCTCGATCACCGCGATCCGGTGGCGCGGCCACAGCGTGCGCACTTCGCCGCCGGTGCGCAGCATGCTGCGCGCCTCGCCGTCGAGCGCGTCGACGCGTTCGAACTCGTTGCGGCCGTCCCAGTAATGGCCCACGCGCGAACTGATCACGGTGCCGCCGGCGTTGTTGACCAGCGTTCCGACGTAGTTGCTGCGCGCCGCGGCGTCATGGATCCGCG
>JBEVLR010000106.1:0-4718 GCA_040509075.1 Burkholderiaceae bacterium
GACCCGGCGGGCGTGTGGGGGGGGGTCCAGGCCGCGCCGGTTATCGTTGATCTCGTTGTGCAGCGCGGCGGCGCCGCCGCCGCCCGGCGGCGATCGTCCGTCGACGGCCGCGCCGGCGGCGAGTTCCGTCGACGACGCGTGCACGCTGACGTCGACGCGCCCGTTCGCGACGTTGTACTTGATCGCGTTGCCGATCACGTTGACCAGTACCTGCCGCAGCCGCGTCGAGTCGGCCTGCACGCGCCAAACGTCGCCGCCGGCGCCGCCGACCGGCGGCAGCGAGACGTTCAGCGAAACGCCGGTCGTCTCGGCCATCGGCGCGAGGAGCCGCACGCTTTCGCCGATGGCCAGGCCGACGTCGATCTCGTCCATCTGGATCCGGGCGTTGCCCGATTCGATCGTCGACAGGTCCAGCACGTCGTTGATCAGCGTCACCAGGTGCCAGCCCGCCGCTTCGATGCGCGCGACGCGCTCGCGCTGGAAATCATCCAGCTTGTGCACATCCTCCAGCTGCAGCAGTTGGGCGTAGCCGAGCATCGCGTTCATCGGCGTGCGCAGCTCATGGCTGACGCGCGACAAGAATTCCGATTTGGCCTGGCTGGCGGCCTCGGCGCGGCGGCGCGCGAGCTCCAGTTCGCCGGCGCGCTCGCGCTCCGACTGATCGGTGCCGACGAACAGGAAGCCCACGGGTTCGTCGATCCGCTGCGCCGCGTCGTGCGCCGCCGACCCGGCCGGCGCGGCGCCCTTGCCGGTCAGCTGCAGCTTCACGGCCGTCACGGCGAGCGAGACGCTCAGGCGCGTGCCGTCCTTGCGCACATACGTCCAATCCCTCACCTCGTAGCCGAAGTGCGCCGCCACCGCGGTGATCGCGTTCCAGCCGCGCACGGGATGGCGGAAACGCTGCGACAGCTCCTCGCTGCGCTGCGCGAGCTCGACGGGATCGTGCACCGCCAGCGGGCAGGCCCCGCCGAGCACCTCCTCGGCGCGATAGCCGAGCATCTTCTCGGCGCCGCGGTTGAACACGCGCACGACGTGCTCCGAGTCCATCGCGATGATGGCGACCTCCGTGGCCGCATCGAGCAGGGCCTGCAGCTCGGCCTGCGCGTGGCGCGCGGCGCGCTCCTGCGCCTTGCTGCGGTCGAGCAGGCGCCGTAGCTGCGCCCACAGCGCGTGCACCTCCTCGCTGCCCAGGTCGACATCGGGCTCGCCGGGCCGATCGTCGACCAGGTCGGCGGCCGCGGCGACGAGCCGCCGATAGCGCCGCGCCTGACGCTGCGCGAGCCGAAGCGCGGTCGCGATGACGATGGCGAGCACCACCAGCACCGAGATGCCGACGACGCCCGCGAGCTGCTCGACCGGCTGGAACATCGCGTTGCGCGGTTGCGCGACGAGCACGTACCAGCCGGTCGTCGAAGCGGGCGAGACGGCCGCGAGCCAACGCTTGCCGCCCAATTCGATCTCGCCCGGGCCGGAGAATCCCGACAGGGCGCGCTGCACCAGCGCGGTCCGGCCCAGGTTCTCCTGCCACGAGGCGAGCTGCTGCTGCGGATGCACGATCACGCGGCCGAGGCCGTCGAACACGATGACCGCGACGTCGCCCGGATTGCCCGGCAGGTGGATCTGGCGCGACATCTTGTCGAGCGACAGGTCGGCGAGCACGATGCGGCCATCGGCCGGCGCGGCGACGACGGCCGTGATGCGGCCGGTCAGCGGCGACAGGAACGTGTTGGACCAGACGGGCGCGGTGGCGGCGCGCGCTTTTTCGTAGAACGGCCGATGCGACAGGTCGAGCCCTTCCCAGTCGCTCGAGTTGACGCCGGTGCCCGGGCGCACCTCGGCGATCGACACGGTGCCCCGGCTGTCCAGCAACACCGCGGATTCGAGCGATTGCGCCTCGTCGAGCGCCTCGCTGAGCGCGGCGCGGATCACGGGCTCGGGCGTGCCGGGCGTGACGTGCGTGGCCGCGCGCGCGGCCGCCTCGCTCGGTGCCGCGATCAGCAATTCGACCTGCGCGCGCACGAGCAGCGCGGTGCGCTGGTTCTCGCTTTCGATGTCGCGCACCGCCTGCGGAATCGCGACCGCGCTCCACAGCACGACCACCATCAGCAGCGGCACGCAGGCCAGCAGCACGTACTGCCGCGTGAGGCTGCGCTTGAGCGATTCGCCGCCGGGCTTCATGGGCGATCCGCCTGCCGGTCGCGGGATTCTTTCGCGGCCGCGTCGCCCAGCATCGTGAATCGGCCGCCGCGCACTTCGCTGAGGAAGAAACGGTTCCCGCTGTCGCCGAACCGGTCCAGCACGACCGGGCCCTGCAGTCCGGGCCAATCGCCGGGCACGCGCAGCACGTCGCGAAGCGACCGGCCGGGCGAGGTCTTCTTCATCGCGTCGGCGCCCACCATCGCGGCTTCGTACGACAGCGCCGCCGCCGGCCCCGCCGCCATGCCGAAACGCGCCCGGTACCGGCGCAGGAAATCGAGGTAGGACGGCGCCTTGCTGTCCAGATCCAGCGGCTGCAAGACGAGCGCGCCTTCGACGGCGGGGCCGCCGAGCTGCAGGAACTGGTCGTGGGCGGTCCACGACGCGACGGCCAGGGCCACCTTCGGGTCCATCCGCCGCAGCTTCTGGGCGACCATCGACGCATCGATGGATCCGCTGGCCAGCAGCACGATCTTCGGGTGCGAGGCCAGCAGCTGCGCCGCGACGTCCGCGAAATCGGGATCGAAGCGCGTCTCGTAGCGGACGTATTCCACGCGCGTGCCGCCCAGGGCCTGGAACTTCACGGCGAAGGCTTTCGCGAAGTCCTCGCTGTACGAGCGGTTGCGCCAATCCATCATCACCGCGGCCGTCTCCAGGCCGCGATCGATCGCCACCTGCGCGAGCCGCTCGGCGCCGGGGCCGGCGGCCGCGGCCACGCGAAAGAGGTAATCGTCCAACTTCGACAGCGCCCCCGAATTCGCCGTCGGGCTGATCATCACGAACCGGCGCCGGTTCGCTTCATCCAGCAGACCGGCCGCGAGCGAGCTGGTCATCGGGCCGACCGCGAACGCGTCGCCCCGGTCGGCGGCGGCATCGACCAGGGCGCCGATCGCGCCCGCATCGGGTTCATCGTCGTGGACCATCAACTCGTAGCGCTGGCGGCCTCCCTTCTCGTTGAGCGTTTCGACCGCCAACTGCGCGCCGTTGCGGCCGTCGGCGACCAGATCCGACAGCCGTCCCCGCAGGCCGCCGATGAAACCGATGCGCACCGGAGGCGGCTGGCATCCTCCCAGAGCGACGACGCCCGCGAGGAGCAGCATTCGAATCGACTGGAAGCGCTGGGCTGGCATGCTCGTGGACACACGACGGATTTCGATGAAGGTCCGGCACAGCATATCCGGGCCATGCCCGCAAGATAAGCTCCATCGTGCGGATCGCGGACGAGCGCCTTCGGGCGGCCGGGCGGCGCCCACCGAACCAACCTCCGGCCTGCAGCCTTCGGTGCGAGCGCCTTCGGGCGGCCGGGCGGCGCCCACCGAACCAACCTCCGGCCTGCGGCCTTCGGTGCGAGCGCCTTCGGGCGGCCGGGCGGCGCTCATCCCGCGACCGCGTCCGGCCCGCAAACCCAGCACCAGGCGCCGGGCGCGAGATCGTCCGGCATCTCGAGTTTGCCGAACCGGCTGCGATGCAGGGCCTCGACCCGGTTGCCGACCGCCGCCAACATGCGCTTGACCTGGTGGTATTTGCCTTCCGCCAAGGTCAAGCGCAGGCCGTGCAGGCCGGCCGCCGCGCCGCCCCAGGGCTCGGCCCCGAGCGCGCGCACCGGCGACGGGTCGTCCAGCAGCACGACGCCGCCCAACAGCCGGTCGATCTGGTCCTGCGCGACGGGATGCTTGCAGGACGCGTCGTAAACCTTGGGCACGTGGTGTTTCGGCGAGGTCCAGCGGTGCAGGAGCTGGCCGTCGTCGGTGAACAGCAGCAGGCCGGTGGTGTCCTCGTCGAGGCGGCCGACGCTCTGCACATCGCGCCGCAGCAGCGGCGCCGGCAACAAGCTGTAGACGCTCGCGTGATGGCGCGGCTTCTTCGAGCATTCGAAGCCGGCGGGCTTGTTCATCGCGATCAGCGCCTTCGCGCGGTACGGCCAGTCCTTGCCCTCGACGTTCAAGACGAGGCCTTCGGGCTCGAGCTCTTCGAACGGATCGTCGTGGACGACGCCGCCGATCAGCACGTAGCCTCCGGCCACGAGGCCCTCGCAAGCGCGCCGCGCCCCGAAGCCCTGCGAAAAGACGACCTGCGCCAGCTTCATGCGTTCACAAGCCGGCCCGCGCCAGGCGGCCGGCGAACGCCTCGGCGCCGAGGAAGCCGACGACGCGCGCGGCGTCGACTTCGCGCCCCCGCGCGTCGAACAAGATGATCCCGGGCGGTCCGAACAGATGGAATCGACGCAGCAGCGCCCGGTCGTCCGCGGTGTTGGCCGTGACGTCGGCGCGCAGCAGCACCGCGCCGTCCAATTTCGCCCGCACGGTCGGGTCGACGAAAGTCCCCGCCTCCATTTCCTTGCAAGACACGCACCAGTCCGCGTAGAAATCGAGCATCGCGGGACGGCCGGCGGAACGCAGGCGGCGATCGAGATCGGCCACGTCGGCGACGCGATCGAAATGCGGGCCGGCGTCGGCGTCGGCGACTGCGCCGCTCGCGGCCGTGCGCGCCTGCGCGAGGCGGGCGAGGGCCGCGAGCGGTTG
>JBEVLR010000107.1:0-5938 GCA_040509075.1 Burkholderiaceae bacterium
CGCAGCGCCGCGATCGCCGCGTCCGGATCCGCGCTGCGCGTGATCGCGCCCACCACGGCGACCGCCCAGGCGCCGGCCCGCGCCGCGCCGCGGGCGCGCGGCGCGTCCATGCCGCCGATCGCGACGACGGGCGTGTCGGCCAGCAGCCGGCACCAGTAGGCCAGGTTCGCGTCGCCCTGCGGCCGCCACGGCATCTTCTTCAAGGTCGTCGCGTGGATGGGGCCGCAGGCGATGTAGCTCGGGCGCAGCGCGCGCGCCCGGCACACTTCCCAGTACGAATGCGTGCTGACCCCCAGCATCAGGCCGGCGGCGCGGATCGCGTCGAGGTCGGCGCCGTCGAGGTCGTCCTGGCCCAGGTGCACGCCGTCCGCCCGGAGCTCGAGCGCGAGCCGCCAATGGTCGTTGACGATCAGCGTCGCGCCGGCGGCGCGCGCGGCGGCGACGGCGGCCCGGATCTCGCGCGCCACCGCGTGCGGCGGCGCGTCCTTGATGCGCAGCTGCACGAGGCGCACGCCTGCGGCGGCCACGCGCGCGACCCCGTCGGCGGCGTCGACGATCGCGTAGAGCCCGCGGGCCGCCTCGGGCATCGCGGCGAAGCCGCCGGGCGATGCCGGCAGCGGAGATCCGCCCAGGGTCGGCAGGTTGGCGAGCCGGTCCGCGAAGCCGGGGCGCGGCGCCACCGGCCCGGCGCCGGCGCCGGCCGCGTAGGCGTGGCGCAGCGCTTCGGTGGTGGCCATCTTGGCGAGCACCGCGGCGTCGGCGGCGACGAAGCCGTGGGCCAGCGCGGCCGCCGCGGCGGAGGCGAACACGCAGCCGCTGCCATGGTGGTGCATCGCCTCGAGGCGCGGCAGGCGCAGCCAGCCGCGCGCGGGCAGGCCGTGGCCGCTGTCGAGCCAATCCTGCGCCCAGGCCGCCGTGGCCGCGATCTCGTCGGCCGGCCCGGCGCCGTCGGCCGCGGTCGGCGCGCACGCGTCGCCGCCGGTCACCACCACCGCAAGCGGGCCGAACGCGCGCCAGGCCCGGGCGAGGGCGGCGGAGTCCAGCGTTCGCGAGTCCGGCACCAGCGCGCGCGCTTCGGCGCGGTTGGGCGTGGCCAGCGTCGCCAGCGGCAGCAGCTCTTCGCGATAGGCCGCGCGCAGCGCCTCGTCGGCGAACGGCGCCCCGGTCGTCGCGCCGAACACCGGGTCGACCACCAGCGCCACCGGATGGTCGGGCCGCCGCTCGCGCAACGCCTTCACCCAGCGGGCGACGACGCGCAGGTTCCCGACGCTGCCCAGCAGCCCCGTCTTGATCGCGGCCGGCGGCATGTCTTCGGCCAGCGCGGCGAGCTGCGCGTCGAGCAGCTCGGGCGGCGTCGCGTCGATCCGCGCCACGGCGCGCGAGTGCTGCGCGGTGATCGCCGCGACCGCGCAGGCGGCATGCGCGCCGAACGCGTCGAGCGCGCGCGTGTCGGCCTGGATGCCGGCGCCGCCGCCGCTGTCGGTGCCGGCGATCGTCCACACGACGGGGCGGCTTTGCGGCGCGGCGCCCGTCCACGCGCCGTCGTCCGGTGGCGCCGGGCGGGCCGTCACGGCACGAGGATCGGTTCGTTCCCGCAGGGCGTGCTGGGCCGCGCCATGTCCTGCGGCGCGATCAGGCCGGCTTCGAAACCGAGCCGGCCGCCGGCGATCGCCTGCGCGAATGCGGCGGCCATGCGCGGCGGATCGATCGCCTGCGCCACGGCCGAGTTCAGCAGCACGCCGTCGAAGCCGAGCTCCATGGCGAACGCCGCGTGCGACGGCGCGCCGAGCCCCGCGTCGACGATCAGCGGCACGCCCGGCAGGCGCGCGCGCAAGGTGCGCAGCGCGGCCGGGTCCAGCAGCCCTTGGGCCGACCCGATCGGCGCCGCCCACGGCATCAGCACTTCGCAGCCGGCGTCGAGCAGGCGACGGCAGACGACCAGATCGTCGGTGCAGTACGGAAACACCTGGAAGCCCAGCCGCACGAGCTGCGTGGCCGCGTCGACGAGCTCGAACGGATCGGGCTGAAGCGTGTGTGCGTCGCCGATCACCTCGAGCTTGATCCAGGCGGTGCCGAACAGCTCGCGCGCCATCTGCGCGAGCAGCACCGCCTCGCGCGCGCTGCGGCAGCCGGCGGTGTTGGGCAGCAGGCGCGCGAGGGCCTTGTCGCAGACCGCGCGCAGCAGCGCGATCGCGTCCCCGGGATGGCGCGCGCCATCGCCCGACAGCTCGCGTTTGAGGCCGACCGTGACGACCTGCGCGCCCGACCGTTCGATCGCCTCCGCCAGCACGGACGGCGACGGATAGCCGGCGCTGCCGATCAGGAACCGGCTGCCCAACGCCTGCCCGTAGAGCCGCCACGGCGACGGCGCGATGCCGTGCGCCGCCGGATCAACAGAAATCATTTCAGTTTCCAAAAAGCATCACCCCGTCGTCCCCCGCGATATTCGTCCACCGGGGCGGCCCACCAAGCGGACGCCGCGGATCCGGCTCGGCCGGGCCGCCAGCGGCGCCCCCTCGGGGGGAGGCGCCGAAGGCGCTGCGGGGGGGGGACGTCATTCACCCGCCGACGATCGCCGCGAACACCAGCACCGCGTCGCCGGGCGCCAGCCGCAACGCGTCGCGCGCGTGGCGCGGCACGAATTCGCCGTTGAGCGCCGTCGCGACGGCGGCGGCATCGGCCGCGACCTCGCGCACCAGCGCCGCGACCGTGATGTCCGCCCGCCAGGCGTGCTCGGCGCCGTTGACCAGCACGACGCGCGCGACGTCGGGACCGGCTGCGCCGCTCGCGCCGTTCTCATGCATCGCTCGTCTCCCGCCGCAAGGCGACGCCGGCCGCCAGGCCGCTGCGCAGCAAAGCTTCTTCGACCATGGCCGGCGCCAGCAGGAAACCGTGGCGGAACAGGCCGTTGATGCGGATCAGGCCCTGGTCGACCTGAAGCAGCGGCCGCTGATCGGCCGTTGCCGGGCGCAGATGCGTTTCGAGCCGGACGATGCGCGCTTCGGCGAGCTGGGGCACGATGCTGTGGGCGGCCGTCAGCAGCTCGATCGCGCTGCGCACGCTGACCGTGGAGCGATCCTCGCTGTCGACCTCGGTCGCGCCGACGATCACGATGTCGCCATGCCGCGGCACGAGGTAGACGCGGTGGCGCGGATGGACGCAGCGGATGGGCCGGCGCAAGTCCAGGCCCGGCGCGTGCAGCCACAGCAGCTCGCCGCGCACGCCGCGCAGCGGCAGCGCCGGGCGCGATCCCAGGCCCCGGGTGTCGATGGCGACCTCGAAGCCGCGCGAACGCGCATGGGCGAAATGCAGCTGGTGCGCCTCGACGCGGTCGACGCGCGTGGCCCAGTGCCAGCGCACCCCGACGGCGTCGGCGCACAGCGCGGGCAGCAAGCGGGCCGTGTCGATCTGGCCTTCGCCGGGCAGCAGCCAACCGCGCAGGCCGGCCGAAAGCGTCGGCTCCAGGGTGCGCAACGCCTCGTCGGCCAGCAGCGTGGGCAGCCGACGGTGGCTGCGCTCCGCAAGCTCGTCGAGAGGGAAATCGCCGCCGCGCGGCAGCGACGACGGCGCGGGGCCGTCGCCGTCCGGCTGGCGAGGCGACGGCGGCATGCCCTGTTCGGAATCGACGGCGTCGCGCACGCGGGCGCTCTTGATCTGCGCGGCCCTGACGCGCGCAAGCACCCGTTCCGCGGCGCCCGCATCCCCCGGATGCGCCACCAGCACGCTGCCGTTGCGCCGGAACAGCGTGGTCGCGCGGAGCTCCGGGCGCAGTTCGGCGACGATGCCCGGCCACAGGTCGAGCGAGCGCCAGCCTCGTTCGGCGACGTCGCCGGGCGCATTCTCGAGTTCGCCGAGCGGGCTCAGCATGCCCGCGGCCGTGAACGCGGCGGCGCCGTGCGTCCCCGGGGCCGACGGCGCCTCGGCGTCGGGCGCCGGGTCGAACACGTCCACCTCGTGCCCGAGCCTGCCCAGTTGCCAGGCGATCAGGCGCCCGGCGATGCCGGCGCCCGCGATGCCGATCCTCATCCGTCGATCTCCGTGTCGCTCATCCCCCCTCCGCGTCGTAGATCGGCACCCACGGCTTGCGCGGCGGCATGGCCGCGGCGGTGGTCGCCGCGTGCGCCGCGGCGGCCGCGTCGCGCACTTCGTGGGACACCTTCATCGAACAGAACTTGGGGCCGCACATGCTGCAGAAATGCGCCTCCTTGGCCGCCTCGGCCGGCAGCGTTTCGTCGTGGAAGCGGCGGGCCGTGTCCGGGTCGAGCGCGAGGTTGAACTGGTCGTGCCAACGGAATTCGAACCGCGCCTTGCTCATCGCGTCGTCGCGGGCGCGCGCGCCCGGGTGGCCTTTGGCGATGTCGGCGGCGTGGGCGGCGATCTTGTAGGCGATCAGGCCCTGCTTGACGTCGTCGCGGTCGGGCAAGCCCAGGTGTTCCTTGGGGGTGACGTAGCAGAGCAGGGCGGTGCCCATCCAGCCGATCATCGCGGCGCCGATCGCGCTGGCGATGTGGTCGTAGCCGGGCGAGATGTCGATCGTCAGCGGGCCGAGGGTGTAGAACGGCGCTTCGTGGCACAGGCGCAGCTGCTCGCGCATGTTGTCCTGGATCAGGTGCATCGGCACGTGGCCCGGGCCTTCGACCATCGTCTGCACATCGTGCCGCCACGCGACCTGCGTGAGCTCGCCGAGCGTGCGCAGCTCGGCCATCTGCGCGTCGTCGTTCGCGTCCGCCTGCGACCCCGGGCGCAGGCCGTCGCCGAGCGAGAACGACACGTCGTAGGCCTTCATGATCTCGCAGATCTCTTCGAAGTGCGTGTACAGGAAGTTCTCGCGGCCGTGCGCGATGCACCACTTCGCGAGGATCGCGCCGCCGCGCGACACGATCCCGGTGCGGCGCCGCGCGGTCAGCGGCACGAAATCGGCCAGCACGCCGGCATGGATGGTGAAGTAGTCGACGCCTTGCTCGGCCTGCTCGATCAGCGTGTCGCGGTACAGCGGCCAGCTCAGCTCCTCGGCCACGCCGCCCACCTTCTCCAGCGCCTGGTAGATCGGCACCGTGCCGATGGGCACCGGGCTGTTGCGCAGGATCCAGTCTCGGGTGGTGTGGATGTGCGCGCCGGTGGACAGGTCCATCACCGTGTCGGCGCCCCAGCGCGTGGCCCAGACGAGCTTGTCGACTTCTTCTTCGATGCCGGAAGTCGTCGCCGAATTGCCGATGTTGGCGTTGACCTTGACGAGGAAATTGCGCCCGATCGCCATCGGCTCGAGCTCGGGGTGGTTGATGTTGGCCGGGATGATCGCGCGCCCGCGGGCGATTTCGTCGCGCACGAACTCGGGCGTGATGCGCGCCGGGATCGAGGCGCCCAGCGGGTTGCCTGCCAGGCGCAGTTCGCGCCCGCCGTCGCTCAGGTAATCGGCCATCCATTCGTGGCGGCCGTTCTCGCGCAGCGCGACGAACTCCATCTCGGGCGTGACGATGCCGCGCCGCGCGTAATGCATCTGCGTGACGTTGCGGCCGGAAAGCGCCCGCCGCGGCGCGCGCACCAGGCCGGCCGCGTCGCGTCGCAGCGCCGCGAGGCGCTCGGCCGGAGCGCTCGACGCCGCCGAGCGCTGGCCGTCGTCGACGGGCGCCGCGCGGCGGCCTTCATAGGGCTCGGTGTCGCCGCGCGCGGCGATCCAGCGCGCGCGCACGGTCTCGAGGCCGCGCCGCAGGTCGATCAACGCCGTCGGGTCGGTGTAGGGCCCGGAGGTGTCGTAGACGGAGATCTTCTCGCCGTTGGTCAGCGAGATCTCGCGCATCGGCACCGAGACGCCGGATTGCAATCCCTGCACCCGCACCTTGCGGGAGGCCGGCATGGGCTGGCGCATGCCGGCGGCTTCGGTGGCGCGCGCCGCGGCCGGCGCGCACGGCGGCTTCGCCGTCGGATCGCCGGGCTCCGG
>JBEVLR010000108.1:0-4173 GCA_040509075.1 Burkholderiaceae bacterium
ACGACCTGTTGAGCGTGCGTACCGATGCCGAAAAGTTCTTGTTGCTGGCGGTGTTCAACCTCGTCGAGTGCGTCGCCTTCGTCGGTACCCACCTCAAGCCTGCCTCGGCCGCAAAGCAGCGCTGATACCCCGAACGTCGCAGACCTCCGGCGGGGTGGGGGACGTCGGGACGCTCACCGTCAAGCGGCGGACGTGCAGGCGAAGGGGGCAGGCGCCGCGACAGTTCGGGTTTTGGGTAGACCCGCTTGGCAGCGGGCGCGCTCCGCGTGGTAGGCCGCCATGCGTCGGTCGTCGTGGCGGAAATGGCGAGCATCTTCGCCAAGCGCGACACTTGCCCTAGCGGGACGCTGAAAAACCGCTGAGTCGGATCACCCTCCGCGCGCGACGCTGCTTGCGGCCGAACCGTTGCGGGTGGGACGTCCATCCCCCTGCTCCCCACCTGAAGGAACCCGAACATGCCCTTGCGCCCTGTTTTTTCCGCCGCGTTCTCCATTGCGCTCGCCGCGCTGATCGCCGCCGTTTCCTGGTCGACTCCGGTGCGCGCGCAGGCGCCGGCGCGGCCAGCGGCCGAGCCGTCCATGACGGTCCGCAACGTGGTGCTCGTGCACGGTTTGTTCGCCGACGGCTCCAGTTGGGGCAAAGTCATCCCGCTGCTGCAGGGAGCGGGTTTGAACGTCACCGCGGTGCAGAACCCCCTCACTTCCTTCGCCGACGACGTCGACGCCACGCGTCGGGCCATCGCCCTGCAAGACGGGCCGACTTTGCTGGTCGGCCATTCCTACGGCGGCATGGTCATCAGCGAGGCCGGCGCCGACCCGAAGGTGAAAGGCCTCGTGTACGTCGCCGCGCGCGCGCCCGACGCCGGCGAGGACTACGCCGCGCTGGCCAAGAAATTCGCGCCGCCGCCCGCCAGCGCCGGCATCGTCTGGGCGGCCGACGGATTCGGCCAATTGAGCGTGGCGGCCTTCTTGCGGGATTTCGCGGGCGACCTGGATCCCGCCGAGGCCCGCGGCTACTACGCGGTGCAGGGCCGTGTGGCCAAGGACACGCCGACGTCGAAGACGACGGTCGCCGCATGGCGCATGAAGCCGAGCTGGTACGCCGTCTCGACGCAGGACCGGACGATCGACACCGGACTGGAACGATTCATGGCCAAGCGCATGAACGCCACGACCATCGAGCTGGACGGGAGCCACGTGTCGCTGTTGTCGCACCCGCGCGAGGTGGCCGGCCTGATCATCGCCGCGGCCCGGGCGTCGGGTCGCTGAAAGCCCGCCGAGTTGGCCGCCCCGCAATCCCCATCCCCCTAGTTCGAAAGCCGTTTTCAACCCGCAGAAGTTGAATGGCCGCCGGGCATCGATCAAACTGCCATCCCAAAATCCGCGACGAAATTCCGGCGATCCCTCCGGAAGCAAGTCGCAGGGGAGCCGATCCTTGTACCCTTGCGCACTGCGCTTCGCAGCGTCGGTCGTCGTCTCGCTTTGCCTGGGCGGTTGCGCCCTGACCAAGGTGACCCCGGGCCCGACCATCTCGGAAACCCGGTTCGGCGCAGCGACGGCCGCCGCCACTCCCGAACCCGGAACCAGCGTGCTCGCGCACGCCGAACTGGTGTTCGCCGCCAACCTGTCGGCGAGCGCCGGCGCGCCTGATGATTCGAGCAAGGCGAGCCAGGCCTACAGGTCGGGGTTGGCGCTGTTGGACATGCGTTGCGACGTCTACCTCGACGCGCTGGGCTCGGCGAACCAGGCCGCGGCCAACGAACAAAAGCAGGTGGGCATCGTCGGCGGTTTCGTCTCCGCGGCCATGGGGCTGGCGGGCAGCTCGGCGAAGGCGATCGCCGCGACGGCGGCCACCTTCTCTTTCGGCGGATCGAGCCTGGACGCGTTCACGACCAGCTTCCTGTTCTCGGATGCTGCCAAGTCCGTCGTCAAGCTGGTGCAACAATCCCGCAGCGCCTACAAGGCGGCCGTGCTGGATCAGGCCACCACGCTCGACTATCCCGGCGCAGTGGCCCTGCTGACGGGCTATGAACAGATCTGCCGGCCTGCGCAGATCCGCTCGCTGGTCGACGAGGCGGTCGCCGGCGCCAAGGTCGTGGCGGAGAACCCGGGCGCGCTGAGCTCGCAGTCGGCGACGACGGTGCTGCTCGGAAGCCTGACGGGCTTGCTCAGGGTCGGTGTCGCCGAAGCGGACGGGATCGTCCTGTACGCCTGGTCCACCAGCGATGCGGCCGGAAGGGCCAGGCTGCAGGCGAACTCGAAGTTCCTGTCGGACCTGGTCGCGAAGGAGACCGCTCAAAAGCTCGACGAGGAACTCCGGCCCGCCTTCGCGCCGCTCGCGCTCGACGGCAACCCCGTCGCGGCCCGATGGGCCGACGCGGTCGCGGTGCTGAAGGCCGATCCCGCCCTCCGCGTCATCCCGACGAAGAGCGCGCTCAAAACCGTCGGCGTGCCGATCCTCGGCATCCAACATTGAAAGGGACGAAACATGAAAAAAGCGCTTTGGGTCACTTCCTTCGGCAGCGGCGATTTCGACCGCCTGCTCGATCACGCCATGGAAGCGGGCGTCCGGCTGTTGTGCATTCGAACCACCAGCAAGGCGTTGCCGAACTTCATCGAGAAATTCAAGGAGCATGGCATCGACGTCTACGGTTGGCGGTGGCCGGCCGTCGTGCCGGGCCCGCACAGCGCGCCGCATTACTTCGCGGCGCAGGAGGCGGACTATGTCGCGACGACGCTGATCCCCGCGAAGTTGGCGGGCTACATCGTCGATCCCGAATCGGACGGCCCGGGCCAGGTGGACGACTGGAACGACGAGAAGCACGACGCGCTGGCGCGCGATTTCTGCAGCCGGATCCGCAAGGCGGCCGAAAAAGTCGAGGGATTCCATTTCGGCGTCACGTCGGGGTGCGAATATCCGGTCAACCACAAGCGGATCCCCTGGGGCGCGTTCGTCGAGGCGGCAGACGCCGTCTATCCGCAGACTTACTGGCGCAACAGCGGCTCCACGGCCGTCCATGGCGGGACGCCGGCGTCGTCGTACGATCGCGGGCTGGCGGCCTGGTCCAGGATCGCGCGAGGAAAGCCCGTCGTCGCCATCGGGGGCGAGCTGGGCAGCGCCACGCCGCAGGAGATCCGCGATTTCGGCAACCTCGTTCGAGACCGCCAGGAAGTCGTCCATTTCTACGCCGATTCTTCCGCGACTCCGCCGGCCATCATCAAAGCGATCGCATCGATCTGAACAGCCTGGGCGAATCTTTCCCCATGCCATTCCAAACCGCCGAAATCGTCAGCCAACTCATCGATGCCGCGCCGGACGCCGTCTATGAGTTCGCCCGGACCATGGCCAACCTGCCCCGATGGGCGTCCGGCCTGGCCGCCGGCGTCAGCGAGGAGGACGGGCGGTGGTTCACCGAATCCCCGATGGGGCGCGTCGAGGTGGCGATGGCGCCGCGGAACCCGTTCCGGGTGCTCGATCACGACGTCACCCTGCCCGACGGCACGACGGTGCACAACGCGTTCCGCGTCACGCCGGCGGGCGGCGGCAGCTTGCTGACCTTCGTCGTGCTGCGCTTGCCCGGCATGACGCCGGATGCGTTCAAGCAGGACATCGCCCACGTCGCCAAAGACCTCGGAGCCCTGAAGGCGTTGTTGGAGAACGAGGCGTGAGCCGACGCTAGCCGGCTGCGCCGGTGAAGCGGCTCCCGCCGTCCGTCCGAAACGACACGCGCTGTGGCGTTGCGAATGCGTGCGGTGCCGAGCGGCATCCGCGGGCTTCGCGGCTTGCGTCGCGCGCCTTCCCGGCCATCCCTGGGGTGCCGTTTCAGTGGCGCAACGGACTAGAATCGCCCGATGCCGCCGCGCGCCCTTCGCCTGTTCGCCAGCTGGATCGCCCTGGCCGCGGTCGTGGCGGTGACGTTCATGCCGACGGTCTCGCAATGGCTGTCCGCCGGGCGAGACGGCATCGACGTCTGTTCGGTCGGTTTGGCCGGCGACTCCGGCACCCCGGCGCCTGGCGAGCGCCGCCATCATGCGTTCGATCATTGTCCTTACTGCGCGCTGCATGCCGACCTGGCATTGCCGCCGCAGCCGGCGACCGACGGCGCACCGGTGGTCGTCCCTTTCCTGGAGTCGCCGCGGGCGTTCCTGCAGGCGCCCCGGGCGACCGGCGTCT
>JBEVLR010000109.1:0-16939 GCA_040509075.1 Burkholderiaceae bacterium
GGGACTTCGGAAATAAGCCACGAATGGCGGGATCGCATCAATGAGTTGGCGAAAAATGCCAAAACCCCTTCCTATGCCTTGAATCCCGCCAACGTGGCGATCAGTATTTTCGACATCGAGCGCTCTGTCATGCTGCAGCTGACCAGCATTTATTTCAAACTGTTTGGCCGCGCACCGCTGACGGATCGGCTCCGAACGCTTCATCAATCCAGGTCGAAACTGAAACAGGACTCGATTCAAATCGATGAGGTGCTCGCCTTCATCGAAGGGTTTCCAGCCAAAGCGATCGATCGCGAGGCGCAGATCGCGCTGCGGGATCGTGCGCTGGAAACGAAGAAGATGGTCCATTTATGCCTTGGATTGATGGACGACTACCTGGCGAACATGCATGCGGCCAAATTGAAGGAGGTCATCGAGATCGGCTCATCGAAGCCGACGGTGCCGGCCTCCGACGCAGAAACGCAGGCGGGAACAGCGGCGACGGCGCCCGTCGGGAAACCGCGAAGAGGGGTGGCGACTCCGCGGCCCGAGGCCGGAGAACCCGCGAAGACGCCGCCTTCCGCGTCCACCTCGCCTGCCCACCGGCCGGTGCCGGAGGCGACTGCCATCGAGGTGATCGATCCGGCACGCTTGAAGGGCACCGCTTATCGGCGAAGCCTGATCTTCGACATGCTCTCGAAGTTGCCCGCGCTCGCGCACACCGAAGTGCGGCTGGGCACGCGAGATCTCAAACCGTTCGCCGGCCCGCAAAGGGAGCGGATGAACGAGGCCAGGTCGCTGAAGAACGGGTATCGCTTGGAGATCCTGTCGACCAGCCGCCTCGCCCGGGCCGCGGAGGAATCGTCGAAGTTGACCGAAGCCGCTCACGCCAGCCTGGCGATGGTCACGGCCTGGAACCGCACCGACAACCTGCGGTTCCCGGGCGCCAGCAAATCGGAATGCCTGCGGGATGCGATTTATTGCCTGGGCAGGGCAGCGGCGTTGGAAGCCTTGCTCGATGAGCGCAGCGCGGTGCTGCAGATCCCGTCCCAGGACATGGTCATGGAGGCCAGAAGTTCGGCCACCGACCCGGCCCGGGTGTCGATCATCCAGGCCGTGAAGACCTACGAAGGCGTCATGCTCAGGGTCAAGCTGTTCAACCCGCCCGCCAAAGGTCGGGCCTGGCTGGAGCGGAAAAATGTGGACGCGAGCGCCCTCGACCTGCCGACGGAAGGCGCGAAGCCCCATTCCGGCGACGTCGAGCCCGACTACTGGGCGATCCACATCCATCTCAAACAAGAAGAGATCGTCGATCCCACCGAGGTGACGATCGAGTGGCTCCGATCCGCCTGGGGACGGATCATCGACTTCGCGAGCGCCAAGCCGGGCACTTTCGAAGATCCTTACAAAGCCAAGAGCGCTCTGGGAGAAAACGCGCCGATCGATTTCATGAACGTCGCCCGGGGGTTTCGGAGCGAACGTTCGCTCGAAGGCTTCGATCCCGCGTACATCGTCCAAACGGTTCAGGATAATTTGGAGAAATTCGTCCCGTTCAACCATTTCCATTTGTGAGCGCGCCGGTCGACGCCATGCTCGGAGGGCCTCACCCGGGGACGGCGTCCGCCTCGAGCCGATCGGCGATGCGGTCGCGCAGACGCGATGCGAGCACGCGCCGGTCAGGGTCGGACGGCGCCTCGGGCTGCAAGAACTCCACGTGCGCGACCATGCCGCGCGCACGCGCCACCTTCAGCAGGCTGGCGACGAGTGTCGTGCTGCCGGTGAATTGCGCGGCGGCGCTGAACCGCTGGCCCGGCTCGCTGTAGCGCAGCACCACGGGTTGCACGACGGAACCGGTGGAGATGGCCGCTTGCAGCAGGTTCGCGTGGAACGGCAGCACCGTTTCGCCGGCGCCCGTGGTGCCCTCGGGAAAGACCGTCACGGCGTCCGATCCGCGCAGCGCGTCGGCCACCTCGCGGACGACGCGCAACGCGTCGCGCCTGCGTTCGCGCTCGATGAACAAGGTGCCCCCCGCACGCGCCAGCGCCCCCAGCAGCGGCCAACGCGAGATCGCCGCCTTCGACACGAAGCGCATCCGCGGCGCGCTCGCGTGCAGAGTGGGGATGTCCAGCCACGAAATGTGGTTGGCGACGAACAGCACCGCCCCGGGCTGCGGCGCTCCGGACACCCGCACTTCGACGCCCAGCGTGCGCAGCATCTGCCCGCTCCAGCGCTGCACGATCGCATGGCGGCCGTCGGCGTCCAGCCTCGGCATGCGCACTCCCGCGAGCCACAAGCCCTGGGTGATGCGCGCCAGGACTCCGGCGAGGCGCCGCGGTGCGACGAGAAAACCCATCACGCGGCCGGCGCGGCGCTGTACGCCAACGTGCCGGCGACCAGCGTGTGGCGCACCCGGCCCGGCATGCGCATGCCGCTGGAAGCGGCGCCGAACGGCGTGTGCTTGCCTTGGCTGCGCAGCATGTCGGGCGTGACTTGCCATTCGGCGCCGGCATCGAACACGCACAGGTCGGCGACGCCGCCTTCGACGACCCGGCCCGCGCTCTGCCCCAGCGAGCCCAGCGCCTCGCCCAGCACGCGCACGGGCGCGCTCGTCACGCGGGCGAGCGTCTGCGGCAACCCGAGATTCGATTCATGTCCCCACTTCAGCGCCAGACTCAGCAACAGCTCGAGGCCGGTGCCGCCCGGCTCGGCCTCGCCGAACGGCACTTGCTTCTGGTCGTTGCCCACCGGCGCATGGTCGGAGACCAGCGCATCGATCGTGCCGTCGGCCAGGCCGGCGCGCAGCGCGTCGCGATCCTTGCCCTGGCGCAACGGCGGCGTCAGGCGCATGTCGGAATTGAAGTAACCGATGTCGACATCGGTCAGGTGCAGCGAGTTGATGCTGACGTCGGCCGTCACGGGCAGGCCCTCGGCTTTCGCGCGGCGCACCAGCTCGACGCCCGCCGCGCTCGACAGCCGGCACAGGTGGACGCGCGCGCCGGTCTGGCGCATCAACTCCAGGATCGCGTGCAGCGCGATGGTCTCGGCGGCGACCGGCACGCCCGGCAGGCCCAGCCGCGTCGCGACCGCGCCGCTGGCGGCGACCCCGTCGCTCAACGACTTGTCCTGCGGCCGCAGCCAGACGGCGAACCCGCAGGTGCTGGCGTACTGCATCGCGCGCATCAGCGTCAGGTTGTCGTGCATCGGATGCTCGGCCTGGGAGAAGCCCACGCAGCCGGACGCGGTCAGCTCGATCATCTCCGTCAGCTCGCGGCCTTCGAGGCGATGCGTCAACGCGCCGAGCGGGAAGAGCCGGCAGCGGCTCAGCTTGCGCGCGCGGAACTTGAGCATGTCGACCAGGCCCGGCTCGTCGAGCGGCGGGTCGGTGTCGGGCGGGCAGACGAGGCTGGTGACGCCGCCGGCGGCCGCCGCGGCGAGCTCGCTTTCGAGCATGCCCGGGTTGGGCTCGCGCAGGCGCGCCGACAGGTCGACCAGCCCCGGTGCGACGATGCAGCCGGCCGCTTCGACGATGTGGTCGGGCATGAAATCGGGGGCCGCGCCGCCGATGGCGACGATGCGGCCGGCGGCGACCGCGACGTCGGCGGCTTCGTCGCGGCCGCTCGACGGATCGATGACGCGGCCGTTGCGGATCAGGATTTTCATTGGGCCACCTCCGTCCTGCCCACCGCGGAGCGGGCGGGCCTCATGCATCGTTCCCGGCGAGGATGGACATCACCGCCATGCGCACGGCGATGCCGAACGTGACCTGCGGCAGGATCACGCTGTGGGAACCGTCGGCGACGGTGGAATCGATCTCCACGCCGCGGTTGATCGGCCCCGGGTGCATCACGATCGCATCGGGTTTCGCGAGCGCGAGCTTGCCTTCGGTCAGGCCGTAGCTCTTGAAGAATTCGGCCGCGCTCGGCAGCATCGCGCCGGCCATGCGTTCGTTCTGCAGTCGCAGCATGATGATCACGTCGGCGCCCTTCACGCCTTCGGCCATGTCGTGGCAGACCCGCACGCCCATCTCGCGCAGATCCCCCGGCACGAGCGTTTTCGGGCCGACCGCGCGGATCTCGGCGGCGCCCAGCGTGGTCAGCGCATGGATGTCGGAGCGGGCGACGCGCGAATGCACGATGTCCCCGACGATGGCCACCGTCAGCTCGTGGAACGATTTCTTGTAGTGGCGGATCGTGTACATGTCGAGCAGCCCCTGCGTCGGATGCGCATGGCGCCCGTCGCCGGCGTTGACGACGTGCACGTGCGGCGCGCAGTGGCGCGCGATCAGGTAGGGCGCGCCCGACTCGCCGTGGCGGACGACGAACATGTCGGCATGCATCGCCGACAGGTTGGCGATCGTGTCGAGCAGGCTTTCGCCCTTGGCCGTCGACGAGCGCGCGATGTCCAGGTTGAGCACGTCGGCCGACAAGCGCTTGGCCGCGATCTCGAACGTCGTGCGCGTGCGCGTGGAGTTCTCGAAGAACAGGTTGAACACGCTCTTGCCGCGCAGCAGCGGCACCTTCTTCACGTCGCGGTCGTTGACCGACAGGAACGTGCCCGCGGTGTCCAGGATCTGGGTCAGCACCGCGCGCGGCAGGCCTTCGATCGACAGCAGGTGGATGAGCTCGCCATGGCCGTTCAACTGGGGGTTGCGGCGCGAGAGCATCAGTGGGCCTCCTTGACGGCGAAAGTGAAGCGGCCGTCGTGCTCGCGCGCGAGCGAGAGCTTGCGCGCGGCCGGCAAGGCCAGCTTGGCGGCGGCGAAGATGGGCGCGATCGGCAGTTCGCGGCCGCCGCGGTCGACGAGCACCGCGAGCTCCACCGACGCCGGGCGACCGTAGTCGAACAGTTCGTTGACGACCGCCCGGATCGTGCGGCCGGTGTAGACGACGTCGTCGATGAGCAGCACGCGGGCGCCGTCGATCTCGAAAGGCAGGCTGGTGGCGCCGTCCGACGCGCCGAGGCCGCGTTCGCCGAAATCGTCCCGATGCAGCGTGCTGGAGATGGTGCCGACGGGGCGGCCGGTCTTCAGGTCGGCGTTGAGGCGCTCGGCCAGCCACGCGCCGCCCGACCAGACGCCCACGAGCACGCTGTCGGGCGTCAGCAGGCGCGCCACGCCGGAACGCAGTTCCCCATACAGCGCTTCGGCGTCCAGCGACAAGTTGGTCATCCGTTTTCCCCCGGGCAGACGCGCGGCCGCCCCTGGCCTTCCCGGCCCCCGCGGGACACGGGCCGGGCGTCGTCCGGCCCGCAGGGCATTCTGAAGAACTGTTCGAGGATCAAGGCCGCGGCGGCCGCATCGGCGTCGCGCGCGCCCGCCGCCAGCGCATCGACGGTGGTGTAGCGTTCATCGACCTCGTGCACCGCGAGCCCGAAGCGTCCGCGCAGCTGCCGGGCGAAGCGGCGAGCGCGGCCCGTATTGTCGTGCTCGGCGCCGTCGGGATGGAACGGGACGCCGACCACGAGCGCATCGGGCGCCCATTCGCCGATCAAGGCCCCGATCGCGCGGAAGCGGGCGTCGCCTTCCAGCGCCAGCGTGCGCAGGGGCTGGGCCGACTTCAGCAGGCTGTTGCCGGTGGCGACGCCGACCCGTTTCACCCCGAAATCGAAGGCCAGGAACGACCGGACGACGCGGGCGGGTCCGGACTGTTCCGCGGCCGCCGTCGTCATGCGTGCCCGGCCTCCTGGCTGAGCATGCGCGGGTCGATGCCCAACAGCCCCAGCGCGCGGTCGTAGCGTTGTCCGACGGGGGTGTCGAAGATGATTTCCGGCACGGCGTCGACGTTGAGCCAGCCGTTGCGGCCCAGTTCTTCCTCGAGCTGGCCGGTGGCCCACCCGCTGTAGCCGAGCGTGACGAGCACGCGGCGCGGGCCGCCGCCGTGGGCCATCGCCTCGAGCACGTCCTTGCTGGTGGTCATCTCGAGGCCGCCGGGAACGGACAGCGTCGAGCTGTATTGCGCGGCGCCCTCCTCGCGCTCGTGCAGGACGAAGCCGCGCTCGGTCTGCACGGGGCCGCCGTAGAAGACCGGCTGCTGGCCGAGCTCGTCGCTGCTCAGCGCCAGGTCGACCTTTTCGAACAGGTTGCGCAGCCGGATGTCGACCGGCTTGTTGATCATCAGCCCCAAAGCGCCCTTCTCGCTGTGCTCGCACAGGTAGACGACGGCGCCGGCGAAAGCTTCGTCGACCATGCCCGGCATCGCGATGAGGAACTGGTTGGTCAGATTGATCGATTCGGCCATCCGGCGATTTTAGGGTAACGCCGGCGTCACAATCGTTTCCCATGGACAAGTCCCCACGCGACCTCCCAACCCGTCCGGCCCGCGCGGACGCCGCGCCGGCGCGGCGCCACGCACGCGCGCTGGTGTGGTTTCGGCGCGACCTGCGCGTCGCCGATCATCCCGCCCTGGCGCGCGCGCTGCACGACGCCGACCGCGTCTGGTGCGCATTCGTGCTCGACTCCGCCATCCTGGCCGGCCTGCCGCGGCAGGATCGCCGGGTCGCGTTCATCCAGGCCAGCCTGGTCGACCTGGACCGGCGCATCGCGGAACTGGCGGCCCATGCGGGCGGCGGCGCGGACGCGCGGCTGATCGTCCGCCATGCCGACGCCGCCGACGAGATCCCCCGGCTGGCCCGCATGCTCGACGTGCAGATCGTCTATGCGCACCACGACGATGACCCCGCGGCGCTCGCGCGCGACCGGCGCGTCGCCGACGCGCTGGCAGCCGACGGCCGCCGGCTGCGCACCGGCAAGGATCATGTGATCTTCGAACGCGGCGAAATCCTGACCGGCGCCGGCAAGCCCTACGGCGTCTTCACGCCCTACAAGAATGCGTGGCTGAAGGCCTTGCAAGGCCGATCCGACGCGTTGGCCGCGCGTCCCAGCGAGGCGGACGCGGGCGCCCTGGCCGCGGTGCCGCCGGCGCTCGCGGGCGCGTGGGAGGGCGGCGCCGCGGTGCCCGCGCTGGCGGAGTTCGGTTTCGCCGCGCCGCCGCCGGCGCACGCCGACGATCCGGGCCTGCGCCCCGGGACGACCGGCGGCGAAGAGGTGCTCGCCGAATTCCTGGAACGCATCGACGATTACGACGCCGCGCGCGATTTCCCCGCGCGCCCCGGCCCCAGCCACCTGGGCATCCACCTGCGTTTCGGCACGCTGTCGGTGCGGCGCCTGGTGGCGCTCGCGACGCAGCGCGTCGAAGGCGGCAGCCGCGGCGCGCAGACCTGGCTGTCCGAGCTGATCTGGCGCGATTTCTACCACCAGGTGCTGCACCACCATCCGCACGTCGCCGTGCGGGCGTACCGCGCCGACTGCGACGACCTGCGTTGGGAAGAAGGCCCGGTGGCCGACGCGCACTTCGCCGCCTGGTGCGAAGGCCGCACCGGCTACCCGCTCGTCGACGCCGGCATGCGCCAGCTGAACGCGACCGGCTACATGCACAACCGGCTGCGCATGCTCACCGCCAGCTTCCTGACCAAGGATCTGGGCGTGTCGTGGCGGCGCGGCGAGGCGTACTTCGCGCTCCGGCTGAACGACTTCGAACTCGCATCGAACAACGGCGGCTGGCAATGGGCCGCCTCGACGGGCTGCGACGCGCAGCCGTGGTTCCGCATCTTCAACCCGGTGACGCAAAGCGAGCGCTTCGACCCCCAAGGCGCATTCATCCGCCGCCACGTGCCCGAGCTGAAGGCGCTGCAGGGCAAGGCGATCCACGCGCCGTGGCGGGCATCGCCCATGGAATTGGCCGCCGCCGGCGTGGCGCTCGGTCGGGAGTATCCGCCGCCGATCGTCGAGCACGGCGCCGCGCGGCAGCGCACGTTGGCGCGATTCGGCGCGCGCGGCCGCGGCAGCCCGGTCGTGGACAGCGGAGCTTGACCAGGCTGGAATCGCTCGTGCGATTTCCTCCACGCTCTGCCGGAGCGCGTCGGAGAAATTGGAACCGGTCAATAGCCGATTATTTTGGAGAGCGCTTCAGAATTTCAACCAAGGCGTCAGGCTTATCTTTCAGAATACGATCCACGCTTCTTGCACGGCGCCGCTCTTTCTCATCGAAGGTGGTTTGTTCGATGATTCTGCCTCTCATTTCGTCCGACAGGACGGGCAGGCTCTCGAGGACTGGTTCGTCGACATTGGAACGAATGATCTCCGCGATTTCCTTGACCCGACTTGCCTCGACTCCACGCAAACGGTTGAATTTGCTATTACTGACGGCCACTTGACCGGATCTTTGTTGGATTTTTTTATAGTTTTCGTAATTGCTGGTGACAATTGCGGCCATCCGGGAATCTCGAACCTTTTCTTCTGCCGTCGCCGCTTCGAGCACCGCTTCAGGGTTTTCTTCCAAAATGCGGTCTATGCTCACTGCACGATTCGAAGCCTTGGTGTCGAAAGTCGTTTCGTCGATCACTCGCTGTCGTGTTTCCCTGGATAATTCAGACAACTTTTCCAGAGTCGGGTCTTCAATAGAATCTTCAATGATTTTTGCAATTTCCTGGATTCGATCGTTTTCAATTTTTTGCAAACGTCCGTATACCCTTTCAATGATAGGCTTCTGTCCGGACTTTCCCTGAATCTCAAGATATTCCGTGTAACTGCTGCTTCGATTGACGAGCATGCGGGAATTCCGACCCTTTTCTGCTGCTCCGGCTGCGCCCAAACCCAATTTGTTCTGCGGCCGGTCGAGATATCTGCTTTTCTTGACGCTTTCGAAATCTCGAGTTGCCTCTCCTGTCGGCAGCTCCCGGAGCAATTTGGCATATCTTTTTATTTTGGCACTACGTTGAGTGGCCGTCGGAATATAAGCATTCAGTAGCTTTCTGGCCGCTTCTTTGTCGCCTCGGGCCACTGCCTGATAAGTTGATTCATCGACTTCCGGCGGAATTTCAAAAGACGCCCCCTTTTTCTGCTTCCGCAACTTTGAAGGTAAAGCAGTCAGCTGAAACTGCGTCAACCCGGATTGACCAATGATCCTCAGATAATGATCGATTGGAAGATCCCTGGCATGCCCTGCAACGATCGTGAAATTGAATTTCCCGTATTGATCGTTGAGCTGTAGATAATAGTCGGAATGCGGGTCACACGTCTTTTTGTCCAGCTCCAAAATGGGTGGCAACGGGGGTGGATCGGCTGCCAGCCTCTCAAAATTCTCCTTTCCTTCCTGCATGGTTTCATATTCGGCTCCGATTCTTCCCCATCCAAGCAAATGCAAACGGCTGCATTCGACATTCAAATGTTGAAGGTATGAACTCTTCGTATAGAATTCGTGCTCGGTTTCCGTTTGGGACAGCTTGAAAAGCAGTCGCAGCACCAAATATTGGCGACCATGCATGGCGCCGACGATGGGGTCGAACTTCTGGCCGAACTGCAGTGGCGGAAGTTTTTTCGCCTCGGCGAGTTTCTGTCTCAACATCGTTTTTGCGGCTCGGGCGCTCAGGCCGCGCAACGCATCCAGCGCCTCGCCAGTCTTGACTTGCGCGGCAGCGCCCACCGCTTGCGCGGCATCTGAGTCGGCTTCGGTCTCGGCGCCTGTGATTCGCGACGGGCCTGCCGCTGTTCCAGGATCGAAATCCGATTGATCGTCACCGGAGGAATCGCTTTCCTCCCGCGCGGGCGCCTTGCGATCGGCCCGAGTGCGCGAAATCGCCGTCGATGGAATGCGCTGCCGCGCCCTGGGCGTTTCAACAGGTTGAGCATCGATGGCCGAATCGCTGTGTTCCACGTCCTCCGCGTCAGAAGAGTTCTCCGACCCGGGATCGAAATCCGACTGATCGGCCTCCGAAGAATCGTTGCTTTCCTCCGTGTATGTCTTGCGGCGGGCTTGGCCGTGGGAGGCGGAGGTCAACCGACCCGAACGGCGCGTCGCGCGTGGGTCGACAGATCGATCCTCGGTGGCCGGACCTGCGAAGGCGCGGGAAGAGGCCCCGCCGCGCGAACGGGCCGCCCCTTGCCCGACGCCGCCGGAACCGCCTGAATCCACCTCGCCGGCTTCCGTCGCTTCCACCTCGGGCTCGTCGGCCACGGCATGGCGGGGGGGACGGGAACGCAGGGAACGGCGCGTCTGCGCAAGCTCCGCGCCGCCGTCGCCGATCGCGATGCGCGTTTTTTTCCTGGGAGGCGAGTTCGTCTCGGCATCGAGCGCCGAGCGCTCGCCCGGATGAGGCGGTTGCACCGGCGACATCGGTTCGTCATCCCCGGGCATGCCGCCGTGCCGACCGGGAAGGGAAGGCGAGCGCGGATCCGACTCGACCTGCAGCGGCTCAGGCTCGTCGTCCCAGTCCATGCGCGAAGGCGACTCCGGCCCGTCGTCCCAATCCATGCGCGAAGGCGATGCCGGCTCGGCCTCGTCGTTTTCAGAATTCGCTTCGAAAGCATGCCGGCTTGCGTCGCTGACCTGGGTTGGGGAAGCTTGGCGTTGCGCGCTTTCGGGAAGCGGCAATTCGTTCATCCGCTCAAACGCCTGGCCGGCCAGCAGCATCAGCAGGTTGGCGCCTTGCGTGGCGTCATCCTGTTGCGGTTGGAAACCCGAAAAATTCGTGCCGAATTCATTCGTGCGGGTGCGCAGGTTCGCGGGCGGCACCTCGGCGGCAAAGGAATGCCGCGGAGCGGATGAGGTATCGGGCCTATCCTCAATCCAGGGCAAGTTGCGCGACGCCTGCGAATCGCCTTGCCATTGGAGCGGCGCGATATGGAGGTCGGGGAAATGGGGGGGCGGCAGGTTGCGGCCCCCGGATGGAGGCGGCAAACCGAACATCGGAAGGCTCGCTCCCGAAAAACTTGGCAAGTCACCTTGCGACGAACGGATGGGAGGCTGCGGCAGCGCCATTTGCCCGTGGCCGGTTTGAGGCCCTGGGAACGTTTGATGGGGAATATCCCATGTGGTTCGGGCGTCTCGGCTCGAATCGAGCGGCCGGGGTTGCGAAGGCGATGACAGCGACCTGGAAACCAGCGTGGTTTCGCTCGGGAAGCGCTCACCGAGCGGCGCCAGCAACGACGGGACAACCGGTCTCGCCACACCGGAAGAAGAGGCGCCAGACTGGTTTTCGCGGGAAACCCCATCGGACAGGAGCCCGGGTGTGTCGGCCGCAGAATGTTCGGAATTATCTAATCCTCGTCGGTACACGGGCGTATTCTCAAGAATGGCTGGGCGGTCTTTGCCCTGCTGGATCGGCATTCCTGGTCATCGCTTGCGGAATTCGATCCGGACAACGGCCCAGCTGCGCCGTTTCATCCTAGTGGCCGCATGGGATGACGGTTCGTGCGATCCGAACTTCTGCGTGGATTAACGAAGGCCTGGGGCCGAGGCGCGCTGCCGATGACCTTCGCTGCGAAGCGAGGTCGTGCCCGTCAGCGCCGCCGCAGGGCTCAGGCAAGCAGCCCGCTGCGACGGCTCAGAACAGCTCGACGTCGCTGACGCGCTTGCCTTCCTCGATCAAGCCCAGGCGCGTCAGCTCGGCATGGTTGCTGACCTGGTTGCGGCCATGATGCTTGGCGTGGTAGACCGCGCGGTCGGCGCGCTCGAACGCGGCGGCCGGCGTGTCGCCGACTTCGATCGCGGTGAAGCCGACGCTGACCGTGATCGTGCCGGCCTGCGGGAACGGATATTCGCCGACGACGCGGCGGAAGCGCTCGAACGCGACGGCGGCGTCGGCCTCGTCGTTGCACAGCAGCAGCACGACGAATTCCTCGCCGCCGAAACGATAGAGCTGATCGGAGAAGCGGAAGCAGCCGCGCATGATGCGAGACAGCAGCAGCAGCACCTCGTCGCCGATCAGGTGGCCGAACCGGTCGTTGACGTTCTTGAAGTGATCGATGTCGACGACGCCCAGCCAATAGCGCGAGCCGGCCGCATGGCGGCGCTCGCCCTCCTCGAGCTTGGCCTCGAGCAGCGACAGCGACGACACCTTGTAGAAGCTGTCGTCGAAGATCTTGCGGTTGAGCAGGCCGGTGAGCGTGTCGCGTTCGCTGTAGTCGAGCAGCGATTGCACGTTGCGGTAGATGCGCAGCACGCCGAACACCAGCCGCCGCGCCTTCGGGCCGAACGCGCGCAGGCTGTGCAGTTCGATCACGCCGACGGCCCCCGTGTCGGAGACGATCGGGAACAAGGTCGTGACCAGGTCGTCGTCTTTGGTCGAGAGCACCTGCGCCGTCGTCAGGCATTCGAGCCAGCGCGGGCGCTCGAGGGCGCGCGGCAGGTCGTTCAGGTCGACCCAGGCCGGATCGGCCGTGGCGGCCGGGGCATCGGCGGCCAGCAGGGCGCGCGTCAGCCAGCGGCCCTTGTCGTGGTCGCCCACGAGCCGGTAGATGGCCACCTGCCTCGGCGCCAACAGGTCGCGCATCGCGGTCGCCAGACTGACGTCGAGCGTGTCGCGATCGCGCAAGCCGGTCAGCGAGGCGAGGTGGTCAATGATTTCCGGCATGGAAGATTCGAGCTTTCGATCCTCGTTATCGGTCGAGAACAGCCCGACTGAAACCTCAAGCAGGCAGGGTGCGCGCGATATCCTGCTGGATCAGGGCGATCAGCTGCTCTTCATCATACGGCTTGCCGAGGTAATGGTCGGCGCCGAGCTGCATCGCCAGATCGCGGTGCTTCTGGGCGATCCGCGACGTGATCATGATCACCGGCAGGTTCTGCCAGCGTGCGTCGTGGCGCACGTTGCGCAGCAGGTCGAAGCCGTCCATGCGGGGCATTTCGATGTCGGTCAGCATCACGGCCGGGCGTTCGACCCCGAGCTGCTCGAGCGCTTCCAGCCCATCCTTGGCCACGGAGACCCGGAAGCCTTCGCGCGTCAACAGGCGCTGGGTGACGCGGCGCACCGTCAACGAATCGTCGACGACGAGCACCAGCGGCGCCCGCGCCTCCTCGACCTCCACCACGACGGCCGGCGCCTTCGGCGCGACGCCCTCGGCCACCGGCCGCTGGCCGTAGAACGTGGCGAGCGCGACCGGGTTGTAGATCGGCACCACGTCGCCGGTGGCCAGCAACGACATGCCCGCCAAGCCCGGCAGCCGCGCGAGCTGCGGGCCGAGGTTCTTGACGACCACTTCCTGGTTGCCGACGACCTGGTCGACGTGCAACGCCACACGCTGCTGGGCGCTGCGCACCAGCACGACCTGCGCGGTCTTGCCGGCCAGCACGCCGTGCGTGCTCGCCTGGAGCAGCGCGCCGAGCCAGAAGAACGGCGCTTCGTCGGCGCCGCTGCGGTAGACGCCGGTCTTGTAAGCCTGCTCGACTTCGGCGATCGACGCGCGCCTGACGACCTCGACGATCGACGCCGGAACCGCGACCGTGAGGCTGCCGCAACGCAGCTGCACGACCCGCGTGACCGCCGTCGTCAGCGGCAGCAGCAGCGTGAACGCGGTGCCTCGGCCGGGCGCCGACGCCGTCTCGATGCGGCCGCCGAGCGCCGTGACGTCGGTGCGCACCGCATCCATGCCCACGCCGCGGCCGGCGAGTTCGGTGACTTCCTCGGCGGTCGTGAATCCGGGCGTGAAGATCAGGTTGGCGAGCTCGGCGTCCGTCGGGCGCGCGTCCGCCGGGACCAAGCCGTTGCGGCGGCCCCGCGCCTCGATGCGTTGCAGGTCGAGGCCATGGCCGTCGTCGCGGACCTGGATCCGCACTTCGTTGCCCTGCTGGGTGAGGGCGACGTCGATGGTGCCCACCGGATCCTTGCCCTGCGCGCGGCGGCTCTCGGGATCTTCGATGCCGTGCACGACCGCGTTGCGCAGCAGGTGTTCGAACGCGCCGGCCATGCGATCGAGGACGCTGCGGTCCAGCTCGATCGCCGAGCCTTCGACGTTCAGGCGCACTTGAACCGACGTTTCCTTGGCGGCCTGGCGGACAACGCGGTACAGGCGCTCCGACAGCGCGTCGAACGGCACCATGCGGGCGCGCAGCAGGTCATCCTGCAGCGCACGCGTGAGCCGCGCCTGCGCCGCCATTTCGTCTTCGGAGGACTGCACCGCCTGCTGCAGGCTGCGCTGCACCGTGGCGACGTCGTTGACGGACTCGGCCATCATCCGGGTCAGTTCCTGGAAGCGCGTGAAGCGATCCATCTCCAGCGGATCGAATTCGACCGACGCGCTCTTGCTGGCCTCCAGGCGGGAGGCGATCTGCGTGTCGGCCTGCAATTCGATGTCGCGCAGCTGGCGACGCAGGCGATCCAGGTTTTCCGTCAGCTCCCTGAGCGACGACCGCATCTGCACGACGCCGCTCTCCAGACGCGAGCGCGTGATCGACACTTCGCCGGCCTGGTTGACCAGCCGGTCGAGCAGCGGCGCGCGCACGCGAACGGTCGAGGTCGCGGGGTTCGACGCCGCGGATTCGACGGCGCGGGCCGGACGCGACGGGTTGGTCGCGCTGAAGCGGGCCCAGTCGATCGCGGACGTCGCGGCCGCCTTCGGCAGGCCCTGGCCGCCGGTCGATTCGGAAGCGGGGGGCGCCGCGGGTTCGGCCGGCGTCGCGGCTTCGACGGCCGGAGGCTCGGCCGCTTCCGGCGCGATCGCCCGGGATTCGACGACCTCCGGTTCGGCGGGCGCCGGCGCGGCGGCTTCGGGGGTGGGTTCCAGCAAAGGGGGAACGATCGCGGGAACGACCGCGGGCACGGCTTGCGGCGGGCGGTCGGCGCCGCGCGGCGTGCGCTGCAGACGCTGGAATTCCTCGTCGAGCGCATCGACGCCGAGATGCAGCGTCGCCATCGTCGGAGGGGTCGCCGACCGGCCGCCGACGCGCTCTTCGAACGCGGATTCGAGGCGGTGGGCGAGTTCGCCCAGGCGCATCGCGCCGGCCAGCCTCGCGCTGCCCTTCAGCGTGTGCAGCGCGCGCAGCGCGCCGAACGCCTCGGCGGGCGTTTCGGGGGATTCTTCCCACGCCCGCAAGTGCGCGGCCACGGTCGGCAGCAGTTCGTGCGCCTCTTCCGTGAAGATCTCGAAAAGTTCGGGATCGATCGCGTCGTGCGCGTCGAGATCCTGCGCGAAGGCCGGCGCCTCCATGTCGGACGCCGCGATCCCGGTGCGGTGGCCGCCGTCGTGGCGCACGGGCTCGTCCAGCACGCTGAAACGCACGGAGCCGAGCCCGGCTTCCGGGATGAACGCCGACAGCTGCTCGTCCACCGGTTCGTCGGCGGGCGCGGCCGGCCGCGCATCGGCGCGCGGGCCGGTGGCGGCCTCGGACGTCGTCAGCTCGAGGAAGTCGGCGGCCTCGGCCGCGCTCGATTCGATCACTTCGGGGGCGGCGATCGGCGCATCGGCGAAATCCTGATCGTCCGACGGGGCGGCGACCGGTTCATCGGCGGCGGCCTCGACGGCGGGTTCGATCAAGTCGAACTCCACGCTGGCCGGGGCGGCATCGCCGCCCGAGTCGACCGCTCCGGCTTGCGCGGAAGGAGGCGGCAAGGCGGCCTGGGAGCGCTCGTCCATCTCGCGCATCCGCTCGTCGTGCTCGGCTTGCAGCGCGTACGCGGCCTGCGCGTGGATGCCGGCCAGCAACGCGTCGAAACGCGCCAGCAGCGCCGAATTGGGCGCCTGCAGGAAGCCCGCGGCGAACTGGTGCAGCAGGCGGCGGATCTCTTCGGCGACGTCGCTGTACAGCAGCGCCTCGCCCTTGTCGACGTCACGCGAAGACGATGTCTCGAGCGCATGCTCGAGCCGGCGGGCCAGCGCGGACAGCTCGGCGTGGCCGACCGTGGCGGAATTGCCGGCGAGCGAGTGCGCGAACGCGACGGCGTCTTCGCCGACCGGGCGCGGCAGCTCGAGCGCCCATTCGGCCAGCAGGGTGCACAAGCGGCGCGACTGCTCATCCGCTTCGTTGAGGAAGATGTTGAACAGGCCCAGGCCGATGCGCAGCGGGCCGATGACCTTGTAGTTCTCGGCTTCGTCGGCAGGCAGCTGGTCGCCGCCGGCCGCGGCGGGGTCCTGGTCGGCCGCCTGCGGCTCGACCGCCTCCAGGGCGGCCGCGGGCTCGTGCTCCTCAGCCAAGCGGCCGTCGTTGGCCGCGGGCTCGGCAGCGCGCCCATCGGACAGCGGGGCCGGAGCGCTCGGCGGGGACGCCTCGTCGAGCGCGGCGGGGACGGTGTCGGTTTCCTCGTCGAAACGCGACGCGACCGTTTCCTGCTCGTCGTCGAAGCGCGACTGGATCGTGTCGGCTTCGCCGCCGAGGCCGTCGTCCGGCACGGCGCGGGCCGGATTCTCCGCCCTGGCCGGCGCCGGCTTCTCGGCCGCGTCGAGCGCCGAAAGATCGAGTTCGAATTCCAGCGGATCGGCGTCGATCGCCACCCCGGCGGGAATGGGTTCGTCGACGGTCGTGCCCGTCGGGATCTTCGGCAGGTCGAGATCGAACCCGGGATCGAAGACAGGCGACGCATGCGACGCCGGCGGCTGGAACGGCTCGGGCCAGTCGTCGGATCCGGGCATGGCGAATGGCTCGTCATCGAGGATCTCGGTGTCTTCCGCCCCGCGCGCCCGCGCGGCGGCGAGTTCGGCCTGATGCTCCGCCTCCAGTTCCGCGCAGAGTTCGGCATCGGCCGAGGCGGCCGCAGACGGCGCCGTCGATTCGAAAACGGGCGCCGCCGCGGGCCGGGGCGAAGGTTCGGCATCCGGATCGACGCCGTCGCGCAGCGCATTGGCCGCTTGGATCAGCGGGGCGCTGTGGAACGCGCCGGCATCGCGCGCGGTCAGCGCCCGCACCCAGCGTTCGAGTTCATCGAGCGCCTGCAACGAGAAGCCGCGCAGCGTCTCATCGGCCTCGATGACCACCTCGGCCAGCCGAGCGTTGTACAGCTGCTCGCACGCCCAAGCGGCTTCGCCGAAATCCCGCAGCCCGACCATGCGCGAGCTGCCCTTCAACGTGTGGAAGGCGCGCCGCACGGTCGAGATGGACTCGAAATGCTGCGGTTCGTCGGCGAGCCTGGCGAGGCTGTCGCGCGCATTCGCGACGACTTCTTCGGCTTCCTCGAAGAAGATCTCGAGCATCTCG
>JBEVLR010000110.1:0-3079 GCA_040509075.1 Burkholderiaceae bacterium
GACTCGGCCGTTTCCTGCTCGCCAAGACTTTCGAGGGCGGCATCGTCGGCACCGGCGCCGGCGAGATGCTGTCGGCCGGCGACCCGGCGGCCGGCTCGGCCGGCTATGTCGCGCTGGAATGGGTCTCGGGCCGCATCGGCGCGCGCGCGGGCCGCTTCGCGCTGCAGCACTCGGGCACGATGGACCGCGGCGGGCAGCGCCTGTCCATCACGGTGGTGCCGGGCACCGGCAGCGGCGAGCTGGCCGGCCTCGCCGGCCACCTCGAGCTGAGCGTCGCCGACGGGGTGCACGGCTACACGCTGCACTACCGGTTGCCGGACTGAACTCCCGCAGGGGCCATTCCGAGAAGGCCCGCTGACGGCATGCGCGGTGGGGCCGGGCGCCGGCCAGGGCCCCATCTTTCCCGCCGCGAAGCAGTGGTGCCGGCGCACATCCCCCCTCTCATCGGAGTGAACTCATGAAGATCGAACTCAAGGGCCGCAAGGCCGTCGTCACCGGCTCCACCGCGGGCATCGGCCGCTCCATCGCCGAGGGCCTGGCGCGCGCCGGCGCCTCCGTCGTCATCAATGGCCGCACCGAAGAGCGCGTGGCCAAGGCCCTGCAGGAGCTGCGTGCGCTGGTGCCAGGCGCCGAATTCGGCGGCGTCGTCGCCGATGTTTCGACGGCGGCGGGTTCCGCGGCGCTCGCGGCCCTCGTCAAGGACGCCGACATCCTCGTCAACAACGCGGGCACCGCCAACCTCAACGACTTCTTCAGCCAGCAGGACAGCGAATGGCTTGACCTGTTCCAGCTCAACGTCATGAGCGGCGTCCGCGCCGCGCGGCACTACATTCCCGGCATGGTCGATCGTGGCTGGGGCCGGGTCGTGTTCATCAGCAGCGAGTCCGGCATCGCCACCCCGAAGGAGATGATCGACTACGGCGTGACCAAGACGGCCCAACTGGCCGTGTCCCGCGGGTTGGCCGAATTGGTCGGCGGCACCGGGGTCACCGTCAACGCGGTCCTGCCGGGCCCGACGCGTTCAGAGATCCTGGGCAACTGGATGGAGGCGGCGGCCCGGGAGCAAGGCATCACGCAGGACGAGGCGGAGCAGAACTTCTTGAAGACCGCACGTCCCACGACCCTCATCAACCGCTTCACGACGACCGAGGAGATCGCCAACATGGTGGTCTACGTGTGCTCGGAACAATCCTCCGGCACGACCGGCGCCGCGCTCCGCGTGGACGGCGGCGTCGTCCGTTCCGTCATCTGAGGCGGGAGGGCGCCGGACGGGCTTGGTCGCCGGCGCGTCGTCGCGCATCAGGGGCGGCGCGGGGTGCCGCACGGCCGTTTCGAGGGCGTCCGCGCCGGGATGCGGGGCATGGAGGCCGCGTGACGAACGGCGCCGCTAGCGCGCGCCCCCCAGGTAGGCCGCTTTCACGGCCGGATCGCTCTTGAGCCTGTCGGCCGGCCCATGCACCGCGATGCGGCCGTTCTCGAGCACGTAGCCGTAGTCGGCCACGTTCAGCGCGGCGGCGGCGAACTGCTCCACCAGCAGCATCGTCACGCCCTCGGAGCGCAGCCGGGAGATGATCCGGAACACCTCGTCGACGAGGATGGGCGCGAGGCCCATCGATGGTTCGTCGAGCAGCACCACCTTGGGATTCATCATCATCGCGCGCGCCATCGCCAGCATCTGCTGCTCGCCGCCCGACAGCGTGCCGGCGAGCTGGCGACGGCGCTCCTTCAGGCGCGGGAAATAGTCCATCGCGCGCTGGAGGTCGGCGGCGATGTCGCCTTTCGCGCGCGCGCCCGTGAAGCGCGGGAACGCGCCGAGCAGCAGGTTGTCGTCGACGGTCATCGTCGCGAACACGCGCCGGCCCTCCGGCGAATGCGCGAGGCCCAGGCGCGCGATGCGGTGCGATTCGCGGCCGGCGATGTCGACGCCACCCAGCAGCACCCGGCCTTTGGCGGGCGCGATCATGCCGGAGATCGCCCGCATCGTCGTCGTCTTGCCGGCGCCGTTGCTGCCGATCAGCGTGACGACCCGCCCCTCGGGCACTTCGAGCGAAATGCCCTGCAGCACTTCGACGTTGCCGTAGCCGGCGTGGAGATCGATGATCGACAGCATGCGGGCGGCGCCTGGTCAGTGGACGGATGCCGCGGCCTGGGCATCGCCGCCCAGGTAGGCCTTGATCACGAGCGGATCGGCCTGCACGGCCGCCGGCGCGCCCTCGGCGATCTTCTGCCCGAAATCCAGCACCGTCACCACGTCGCACACCGACATCACGACGTCCATGTGGTGCTCGATCAGGATCAGCGTGACGCCGTGCCCGCGCACCTTGCGGATGATCGCGACGAGTTCCTTGATGTCGGGCGCGGTCAGGCCGGCGGCGGGTTCGTCGAGCAGCAGCAACTCCGGGTTCAGCGCGAGCGCGCGGGCGATCTCCAGCAGGCGCTGCTTGCCGTAGGGCAGGTTGCGGGCCTCCTCGCCGGCGAGCGCCTCCAACCCGACGAACTTCAGCAGCGCGTGCGCCCGCGCGGTCGCGGCGCGCTCTTCGCGCAGGAAGCGCGGCAGGTGCAGCGCGACGTCGAGCAGGCGGCTGCGGTACGTGTGGTGCAGCCCGACGAGCACGTTCTGGAGCGCGGTCATCTCGCCGAACAGCTGCACGTTCTGGAAGGTGCGCGCGATGCCGGAAAGCGCGATGCGCGACGAGGCCTTGCCGACGATCGAGCCGCCCTTGAAGGCGATCTTGCCCCCGGTGGGCACGTAGATGCCCGTGAGCACGTTCATCATCGTGCTCTTGCCGGAGCCGTTCGGGCCGATGAGGCCGTGGATGGTGCCGCGCGCCACGTTCAGGCTCACGTCGTTCAGCGCCTTCAGGCCGCCGAAGCGCATCAGCACGTTCGACGCGGCGAGCAGGTCCTGCGCCGGCCCCGCCGCGCCGGGGGGCGACACCGCGACGTCCGGCGCCGGCAGCAGCGCCGCGGCCTCGGGCGCCCAGACGGCCTCGACGCCGCGATCACGGAGCCAGCGCTCGAGCCCGGCAAGGGTCTCGCGCGCCTCGACCAGGTCGTGCCGGGTGACGATGCCGATGCG
>JBEVLR010000111.1:0-11201 GCA_040509075.1 Burkholderiaceae bacterium
CCCCCGCAGCAGTTGCTGAGGGACTTCCTCGGGCGCGACACCAATGCCCAGGCGTTCTTCGACGAACTGAGGAAGTGAGCGCGCCGCGGGCCCGGCTACAACGCGTCCGACGCGAAGTCGGCCAGCCGCGAGCGCTCTCCGCGCGCCAGCGTGATGTGCCCGCCGTGCGGCCAGCCCTTGAAGCGATCGACCGCATAGGTCAAGCCCGAGCTTCCTTCGGTCAGGTACGGCGTGTCGATCTGCGCCAGGTTGCCCAGGCAGACGATCTTCGTGCCCGGGCCGGCCCGCGTCACGAGCGTCTTCATCTGCTTGGGGGTCAGGTTCTGCGCCTCGTCGATGATCACGAACTTGTTCAGGAACGTGCGCCCGCGCATGAAGTTCAGGCTCTTGATCTTGATCTTCGAGCGCACCAGGTCCTGCGTGGCCGCGCGGCCCCATTCGCCGGCGCCGCCGTCGCCCTTGGACAGCACTTCGAGGTTGTCGTCGAGCGCCCCCATCCAGGGGCCCATCTTTTCTTCTTCGGTGCCGGGCAGGAAGCCGATGTCTTCCCCGACCGGCACGGTGACGCGGGTGACGATGATCTCGCTGTAGCGCCGCTCGTCCATCACCTGGGCGAGGCCGGTGGCGAGCGTCGCCAAGGTCTTTCCGGTGCCGGCGGTGCCGGTCAGGGTCAGGAAATCGACCTCGGGGTCCATCAGCAGGTTCAGCGCGAAGTTCTGTTCGCGGTTGCGGGCGGTAATGCCCCAGACCGCGTTCTTCGCATGGGTGAAGTCGCGCAGCGTCTTCAGCACGGCCGATTTGCCGGTGATCTCGGTCACGCGCGCGTACAGCGGCGCGGCCCCGGGCGTCTCGAGGTAGACGAACTGGTTGATCAGCAACGACGGCACGAGCGGGCCGACGATGCGGTAGTACGTGAAGCCGCCCTGGTTCCAGCTCTCCATCGTCTTGCCGTGCTTTTCCCAGAAGTCGGCCGGCAACGCCAGGACGCCGGTGTAGAGCAGGTCGCCGTCTTCGAGCGTCTTGTCGTTGAAATAGTCTTCGGCCGGCAGCCCGAGCGCGCGCGCCTTGACGCGCATGTTGATGTCCTTGGACACCAGCACGACGTCGCGCGGCGCATGCTGTTCCCGCAACGCCTGCACGACGGCGAGGATCTGGTTGTCGGCCTTGCCCTGCGGCAGGCCCGAGGGCGCCTTGGCGTCGAGGAACTGGGTCTGGAAGAACAGCTTGCTGCCGGCTTCGCGGTGGCCCGTTTTCGACAGCGGGATGCCGGCGGCCGGATCGAGCGAACCCTCGGTGGCGAGCCCGTCGAGGTCGCGCGAGACCTGGCGCGCGTTGCGCGCGACCTCGGTCATGCCCTTCTTGTGGTTGTCGAGCTCCTCCAGCGTGATCATCGGCAGGTAGACGTCGTGCTCTTCGAACCGGAACATGGACATCGGGTCGTGCAGCAGCACGTTCGTGTCCAGCACGAACAGCTTGGCCGGGCCCGCGCCGCGCGCCCGCTTGCGGGCGCCGCCCGCGCCGGCCTTCACGCCCGCGCCGCGCGCGGCCGCGGGGGCGATCGGGTAGGTCGCCGGCGCATCGGCCGGTGGTGAAGCGGCGGGGATGCGGGCGGCGGGAGAGGGCGCCGGCCGCTCGGCCCGTTTGGCGACCGCGGTCTCGGCGCGGTCGTCGTGAAGGTCGAGCAGCTGGGTCTTCGGATCGATGCGCTGGACGCGGCGGCTCGTCTTCGGCGCCGATTGCGATTCGTAGTCAGCAGCCGACAGAAGAGCTGCGCGGGTGGCGGGAGGCTTCGGAAGTGGCATGGAGGTGCGTACGAATCGCGGTGGGTTGGAAAAAGGGCGCGTAAACAAAAAAGCCGCGCAGGAACCTGGGCGGCTTTTCGGCGGACTGCGCGGTCTGATACGCGGACATGAAGCCCATTATGCACATTCGGGAAATCGGGCCCTGGCCCCGCCGCGGGCTCGAGTAACCTCCGGGGCTCGCGAACTCGAAACCAGGCGCGGGCTTCCCATGGCGATACGGCAACTCGACGACGAGCAGATCAGGACCTGGACGCGCGCGCAGAAGGACGAATGGTGGTTGCGCGACGTCTACCGCGGCGACATGCCTCAACTGACGTTGCGCTCCGGCGCCGCCGGTTTCCTGCTGGGCGGCGTGCTGTCGTCCACCGCGATGTACATCCTCGCCAAGACGGGCATCGGCATCGGCGTCGGGTTGACGTCGGTGCTGCTGTCGTTCGTGACGTTCAGGATGCTGTCGGGCGCCGGCCTCTGCAAGGATTTCACGGTGCTGGAGAACAACTGCGCGCAGTCGATCGCGACCTCCGCGGGTTACGTGATCGCGCCGCTGTGCGCGGGGCTGACGGCCTACATGGTGATGACGGGGCGGGTGCTGCCGTGGTGGCAGATGATGGCGTGGCTCGCGGTGGTGTCGGTCATCGGCGTGCTGGTGGCGTTTCCGATGAAGCGGCGGTTCATCAATGAGGATCAGCTCCCGTTTCCCGAGGGCCGCGCCTGCGGCGTGGTGCTCGACTCGCTGTACTGCGGCGGCGCCGACGCCGGCGTGTTCAAGGCCAGGCTGCTCGCGCTGAGCGCCGCGGTCACGGCCGCCTGGGAGCTGCTGGTCAGCGACGGTTGGGCTAGGCTGCTGCAGTTCAAGATCCTGCGCCTGGACAAATGGGCGGGCCTGGGCGAGCCTTTCCTGATCCATGAGCGGCTCGACGATTACTACTACATGGCCGCGGCGAAGCTGCATCTCGCGCTTCCCCGGATCCTGGGCACCGACTTCCGCGCGCTCGGCCTGCGCTTCACGCTCGACTTCTCCATGCTGGGGGTCGGCGGCTTGATGGGCGTCGCCGTGGCGACCAGCGTGCTGCTGGGCGCCTCGATCAACCTGATGGTGCTGGCGCCGATCATGATCCTGCGCGGCGACATCGCCGCCCGCACGCTCGCCGGCGGCCACGTGGTGCCGATCTCGCGCGCCGAGATCGTCAACCAATGGTCGATGTGGTGGGGCGTCACGATGATGGTCGTCGGCGCGCTGGCGGGGCTGCTGTCGCACCCGCTTCTGTTGGCGGGCGCGTTGAAGTCCATGCGGCGGCGCCAGGGCGGTGCGGCCGCGGGCGCCGACGCGCTCGCGCACATCGAGGTGCCGCTGTGGATCTCGTGGTTCGGCGTGCCGGTGTTCGGCGCCCTGGGCGTTTGGGCGACGCACGCGTTCTTCGGCGTGCCTTGGGCGCTGGCGGCGGTCTCGCTGCCGCTGATCTTCCTGCTCACCGTGATCTGCACCAATTCAATGGCGCTGACGTCGTGGATGCCCATCGGCGCGCTCGCCAAGATCACGCAGTTCACCGTCGGCGCGGTCGATCGCGCGAACCCGGCGAGCAACCTGCTGCCGGCGGGCATGACCGCGCAGATCTCGATGAACGCGGCGAGCCTGCTGTCGGACATCAAGCCCGGCTACATGCTGGGCGGCAAGCCGCGCCATCAAGTGGTCGGCCACCTGATCGGCATCGTGGCGGGCGCGTTGGCCTCGGTGCCGCTGTTCTTCCTGCTGTTCCTGCGGCCCGATGCGCACGGCGCGCGCGATCCGGCCACGCTGATCTCGGACGCCTTCCCGATGCCCGCGGCGGTGCAGTGGCAGGGGGTCGCCCAGATCATCGCCAAAGGGTTCTACGGCCTGCCGGCTTCGGCGGTCGCCGCGATGGGCGTCGCGGCCCTCGCGGCGATCGCGATGGAGCTGGCGCGCGTGCTGACGAAAGGGCGCTTCCCGCTCTCGGCGGTGTCGGTGGGGCTGGGCGTCGTGCTGCCGTTCGATTCCTGCGTCGCGATGTGGCTGGGGGCGATGGGCTTCTGGGCCCTCGGACGCCTCCACCGCGAACCGGGCACCCGGGCGCACGCGATCTGGGTCGACGGGGCCGAGCCGATCTGCGCGGGGCTGATTTCGGCGGCGGCGCTGATGGGCATCGCGAACGCGCTGATCGACCTGTTCTGAATGTCCCCGCGGGTCGGAAGCCGCGCTCGGGCCCGGGTCGCGGGAGCGGAGGGCGTCGATCGCCCAGGAAGAAAGCCGCCCGTGGGCGGCTTCGCAGTCGGAGGACGAAACGGTCGCCTCAGACCTCGGCCTTCTTGAGCTCCTCGACCGCCTTCAGCACTTCGTCGACGTGGCCCGCCACCTTGATGCCGCGCCATTCCGCGGCCAGGATGCCTTGCGGATCGATCAGGAAGGTGCTGCGTTCGATGCCTTTCACCTTCTTGCCGTACATGATCTTGTTCTTGACGACGCCGAACATGTGGCAGAGCTTCTCTTCGGTGTCGGCGATCAGCTCGAACGGAAGCTCGAGGCTTTGCTTGAATTTCTCGTGCGACGCCATGTTGTCGCGCGAAACGCCGAATACGACCGCCCCGGCTTTCGTGAAATCGGCGTGCCGATCGCGGAATTGCATGGCCTCGGTGGTACAACCCGGCGTGTGGTCCTTCGGATAGAAGTAAAGCACCACGGTGCGGCCCGCGAAGGCATGCGGAGTGAACTTGACGCCGCGGGTGGCGAGTGCTTCAAATTCGGGTAGCGGCTTGTTCAGGGCAGGCGTCATGTAGAGTCTCGGTCGAGCCGTCGGTCGATCTGGGGTGCGTGACGTAGTGAGGCCAAAAGAGGAGGCTCGGCAGCCGCGCGATTTCCAATCCCGCACACGGCGCCGCCAGCTCAGGCACAACCATCGATTATAGAGTGAACTGCCCCGCAGTCCGGGACGCGCCGCGATCCCCGCGTTCGTTGCGCGTTTTCGGCGCTCGTGGCCGCGCGCACGCGGCCCGGTGCCGGCGTTCGCCGGGCCGACCCGCGCGGCGCGTTCGGGCGGCTCAGGCGCCTTGCGCGGGCGCCGGCATCAGGATCGCGGCGACCACCCGGCGCCCCTCGTTCGCGAGCACGTTGTAGGTGCGGCAAGCGGCGCCGCTGTCCATCGTTTCGATGCCCACCCGTTGTTCGATGAGGCATCGGTAAAGCGCCGGCGGCACGAACCTCAGGCGCGGGCCGCTGCCGAAGATCACCACTTCCGGATCCAGGCCGAGCAAGGCCTCGAAATGTTCCGGGGCAAGCTGCTCGAGCCCGGCCACGTTCCAGGGCTGCGGCTCGCCGACCCAGGGCACCAGCGTGCTGGCGGTGCGCAGGCGCGCATTGACGCGCAAGGTGTCGACATCGTAGTGCGTGATGCTGTTCACGCCGTCGAGGTGGTCGGATTGGAATTTCACGGGAATATCCTGATCGGTGCGGGGCGGGCGCTGAACGGGCGCCGCGAACCGCGGCGTCGCGCAGCGCTTCCGGCCGCATCGATTATAGGAAGCGCAGGCAGGCGGGAAAAGCCGCCTTTCCCCTTTAATCGACCCGGATCGGCCGCCGGCCCCCGCCGGGCCCCTCGTCGCGAGGCGGGCGGCGACGCCGCCATCCGGCGCCCATGATCGCCCCCGGGCCGGGCGAGGCCGCCGCCCGCCGCGGGGAATGAGGAAAGTGGCGGGGCCGCATTTCCTCATGAGAAACTGGCGGCTGCGCGGTGCGCGTGTCGCCACCAACCGATTCCTCCTCCGACAGGATTCCCGGCCGTGAAGCCGATCGCCAAGTCCAGCAAGCTCGCCAACATCGGATACGACATCCGCGGCCCCGTCCTCGACAAGGCCCGCCAGATGGAGGACGAGGGCCACAAGATCATCAAGCTCAACATCGGCAACGTCGCCGCGTTCGGCCTTGAGCCTCCCGACGAGATCGTGCAGGACATGATCCGCAACCTGCCCAACGCGGCCGCCTACACCGACTCCAAGGGGCTGTTCGCGCCGCGCAAGTCCATCGTCCACTACACGCAGCAGAAGAAGATCGCCAACGTCACGGTCGACGACGTGTACCTGGGCAACGGCGCGTCCGAGCTGATCGCGATGAGCATGAACGCGCTGCTCGACTCGGGCGACGAGGTGCTGATCCCGTCCCCGGACTATCCGCTGTACACCGCGGTCGTCGGGCTGTCGGGCGGCACGCCGGTGCACTACGCCTGCGACGAGCGGTCCGGCTGGATGCCCGACCTCGCCGACCTCCGCGCCAAGGTCACGCCGCGCACGCGGGCGATCGTGGTCATCAACCCGAACAACCCGACCGGCGCGCTGTATCCGGAAGCGGTGCTGCAGGAGATCGTCGAGGTCGCGCGCGAGCACGAGCTGGTGGTCTTCGCCGACGAGATCTACGACAAGACCCTTTACGACGGCGAGACCCACACCAGCATCGCGTCGCTGGCCGACGACGTGCTCTGCGTCACGTTCAACGGACTGTCGAAGAACTACCGCTCCTGCGGGTACCGGGCGGGGTGGATGGTGGTCTCGGGCGCCAAGCGGCACGCGAAGGACTACATCGAAGGCCTGAACATGCTCGCGTCGATGCGCCTGTGCGCGAACACGCCGGGGCAGCTCGCGATCCAGACCGCGCTCGGCGGCTATCAGAGCATCGACGACCTCGTCGCGCCGGGCGGCCGCCTGGCGCGCCAGCGCGAACTGGCCTATGACTTGTTGACGCGGATCCCCGGCGTGACGGTCGTCAAGCCGAAGGCCGCGCTGTACCTGTTTCCCCGCCTCGATCCGGAGCTCTACCCGATCGCCGACGACCAGCAGTTCGCCTACGATCTGCTCGCGCAGGAAAAGGTGCTGATCGTGCAGGGCACCGGCTTCAATTGGGCGCGCACCGACCATTTCCGGGTCGTGTTCCTGCCGAACGTGGACGACCTGACCGAGGCGATCGCGCGCATCGAACGCTTCCTGGGCGGCTACCGCAAGCGCTTCGGAACCTGATTCCGGCCGCGGACTTCGCTCCCGAACCGATCCCGCCAATCGAAAGACCACCAGAGACACGCCATGAAACCGATCCAAGTCGGCCTGCTGGGCGTCGGAACCGTCGGTTCCGGCACGTTCAACGTCCTTGCGCGCAACCAGGAAGAGATCCGGCGCCGCGCCGGCCGCGGCATCGAGATCGCGGTGGTGGCCGACCTCGACGCCGGGCGCGCGCGCGCCGTCGTCGGCGGTCACGTACGGGTGGTGGCCGACGCGCGGGAGGTCATCGCGGATCCGGCGATCGACATCGTCGTCGAGCTGATCGGCGGCTGCGGCGTCGCGAAGGCGCTGGTGCTCGAAGCGGTCGCCGCCGGCAAGCACGTCGTCACGGCCAACAAGGCGGTGCTCGCGGTGCACGGCTACGAGATCTTCGCCGCCGCGCGCGAAAAGGGCGTGATGGTCGCGTTCGAGGCCGCGGTCGCCGGCGGGATCCCGATCATCAAGGCGCTGCGCGAAGGCCTGACCGCCAACCGCATCGAGTGGATCGCCGGCATCATCAACGGCACCACCAATTTCATCCTGTCCGAGATGCGCGACAAAGGGCTCGATTTCGACGTCGTGCTGAAAGAGGCCCAGCGCCTCGGGTACGCCGAGGCCGACCCGAGCTTCGACATCGAAGGCGTCGACGCGGCCCACAAGGCGACGATCATGAGCGCCATCGCGTTCGGCGTCCCGATGCAGTTCGACAAGGCGTACGTCGAGGGCATCAAAGGCCTGGAGGCCACCGACATCCGGCACGCCGAGGCGCTCGGCTACCGCATCAAGCTGCTGGGCATCACCCGTCGCCGCGCGGACGTGGACGGCATCGAGCTGCGCGTGCACCCGACGCTGGTGCCCGCCAAGCGGCTGATCGCGAACGTGGAAGGCGCGATGAATGCGGTCGTCGTGCAGGCCGACGCGGTGGGCACGACGCTGTACTACGGCAAGGGCGCGGGGGCGGAGCCGACGGCCTCGGCCGTCGTCGCCGACCTCGTCGACATCACGCGCCTGCACACCGCCGACCCCGATCACCGCGTGCCCCATCTCGCTTTCCGCGCCGACGCCCTGGCGGCCACGCCGATCCTGCCGATGGCCGACGTCGTCACGTCGTTCTACCTGCGGCTGTGCGTCGCCGACGAAGCCGGCGTGCTGTCGAAGATCACGACGACGCTGGCCGACCACGGCATCTCGATCGACGCCGTGCTGCAACGCCCGGGCGCCGAAAGCAAGGCCGGCCGGCAGGACCTGATCATCCTCACGCACGACACCGTCGAGGGCCGGATGCGCCATGCGATCGCGCAGATGCAGTCGCTGCCCGCCGTGCTCGCCCCCATCGTCAGCCTGCGCAAGGAAGCTCTCGCGTGATGCGCTACCTCAGCACCCGCGGCGACCCCGCCGAGCGCCGTTTCAGCGAGATCCTGCTCGAAGGGCTCGCTCCCGACGGCGGGCTCTACCTGCCCGCGCGCTATCCCCGGATCGACGACGCGACCCTGGCCCGCTGGCGCCCCCTGCCGTACCACGAGCTCGCCTTCGAGATCCTGTCGCTGTACGTCGACGACGTCCCTGCGGCCGACCTGCGCCTGATCGCCGCGCGGACCTACACCGCCGCCGCGTTCGGCACGCGCGAGATCGTGCCGCTGAAGGCGCTCGAAGCCGGCGTGACGCTGGAGGCCCTTTCCAACGGCCCGACGCTCGCGTTCAAGGACATGGCGATGCAGCTTCTCGGCAACCTGTTCGAGTACGAACTGGCGCGCCGCGGCGAGACCCTCAACATCCTGGGCGCGACTTCCGGCGACACCGGCGGCGCGGCCGAGCACGCGATGCGCGGCAAGAAGGGCGTCAGCGTCTTCATGATGAGCCCGCACGGGCGGATGAGCCCGTTCCAGCAGGCGCAGATGTTCAGCCTGCAGGACGCCAACATCCACAACCTCAGCGTCGAAGGCGTGTTCGACGATTGCCAGGACATCGTCAAGGCCGTCTCCGGCGACCTCGCGTTCAAGCGCCGGTGGCGCATCGGCACCGTGAACTCGATCAACTGGGCGCGGCTGCTCGCGCAGGTCGTCTACTATTTCGCGGGCTATTTCCAGGCGACGGCGACGAACGCCCAGCAGGTCGATTTCGCGGTACCGTCGGGCAACTTCGGCAATGTCTGCGCGGGCCACGTCGCGCGGATGATGGGATTGCCGATCGGGCGGCTGGTGGTCGCGACGAACGAGAACGACGTGCTCGACGAGTTCTTCCGCACCGGCACGTACCGCGTGCGCGGCGCGGCCGAGACCTTCGAGACCTCGAGCCCTTCGATGGACATCTCGAAGGCGTCGAACTTCGAGCGCTTCGTGTTCGACCTGCTGGGCCGCGACGCCGCGCGCACGCGCGAACTGTTCGGCGCGGCGCTGCAGCGCGACGGCTCGTTCACGCTGGGCGCCGAAGAGCGGGCGCGCATCGCGGACTTCGGCTTCGTGTCCGGCCGCAGCACCCACGCCGACCGCCTGGCGACGATCCGCGGCGCCGACGCGCGCTTCGGCGTCGTCATCGACACCCACACCGCCGACGGTTTGAAGGTGGCGCGGGAGCATCTGCGCGGCGGCGTTCCGATGATCGTGCTGGAGACCGCCCTGCCGGTGAAATTCGCCGACGCCATCGAGGAGGCTCTGGGCCGCCGGCCCGCGCCGCCCGCGGGGCTCGCCGACCTGGAATCGCGGCCGAAGCGCTTCACCGTCATGAAAGCGGACGTTGCGCAGGTGAAGGCGTTCATCGAGCGGCACGCGTCCGCGCCCTGACCGGAGAACGCGGTCGATGGCGCCTTCGAATCCGAATTCCTCCGCCGCTGCGCCGCCGGCGGCGCGCGGCCCGATGATCAGCGCCGACGACGCGCTGGCGCGGCTGCTGGCGGCCGTGGCGCCGTCGGGTCGCACCGAGGCGCTGCCCACGCCCGAAGCGTGGGGCCGGGTGCTGGCGCGCGACGTCGTGTCGGGCGTCGACGTGCCGCCGGCCGACAACAGCGCGATGGACGGCTACGCCGTCCGCGTTGCGGATCTCGCCGCCGCCGCGGGCGCCCGGCTGCCCGTCAGCCAGCGCATCGCAGCCGGTGCCGTCGGCCGGCCCTTGGAGGCGGGCACCGCGGCGCGCATCTTCACCGGCGCCCCGCTGCCTCCGGGCGCCGACGCGGTCGTCATGCAGGAGCAGTGCGAAGCCGTGCCGCCGGAAGGCCCCGAAGACCGGTTGGGCGGCGTGCGCATCCAGGTCCTCCCGCGGGCGGGAGCCGCGGTTCGTCGGCGTGGCGAGGACGTGCGGTCGGGCGGCGTCGTGCTGCGCGCCGGCCACCGACTGGACGCGGCGGCGATCGGGCTGGCCGCCACGGTCGGGATGGCCCGGCTCGACGTGGCGGCGCGGCCGCGCGTGGCGCTGTTCTCGACCGGCGACGAACTCGTGATGCCAGGCGAACGGCTGCCGCCCGGCGCGATCTACGACTCGAACCGCTTCATGCTGGGCGCATTGCTGCGCGGGCTGGGCTGCGCCGTCACCGATCTGGGCAACGTGCCCGACCGCCTCGACGCCACCCGTGCGATGCTGCGCGCGGCCGCGCACGACAACGACTTGATCCTCAGCTCGGGCGGCGTCTCCGTCGGCGAAGAGGATCACTTGAAACCCGCGCTCGCGGCCGAAGGGCGGCTCGACCTGTGGGCCGTCGCGATCAAGCCCGGCAAGCCGCTGGCGTTCGGCGCGGTGAGGCGGGGAGGGGAGCCCCGCGGAGGCCGCCCCGAAGAGACCTGGTTCATCGGCTTGCCCGGCAATCCCGTGTCCAGCCACGTCACGTTCACGCTGTTCGTGCGGCCCGTGCTGCTGCGCCTGCAGGGCGCCCGGACGCTGATGCCGGCGGGCCTTCCGGCGCGCGCGGATTTCGATTGGCCGGCGCCGGACCGGCGCCGTGAATTCCTGCGCGTGCGGCGCAACGCCGGAGGCGGGCTGGATCTGTTCGCGAACCAGGGATCGGGCGTGCTGACCTCGCTGGCTTGGGCCGACGGACTGGCCGACATCGCGCCGGGGCGGGTCGTGCGGCGAGGCGACCTGGTGCCCTTCCTGTCGCTCGCGGAGTTGGCGCCATGAAGCTGAGGCTGAGGTATTTCGCCTCGCTGCGGGAGGCGCTGGGCGCCGGCGAGGCGCTCGACTGGGATGCGCCCATCGCCGACCGGCCCGCCACCGCGGGCGAGCTGCGTGCGTGGCTGCGCACGCGATCGCCGGCGCACGCGCACGCGCTGGCCCCCGGGCGCGCCGTCCGCGTGGCCGTCGACCAGGCGCTGGCCGACGACTCCACCCCGCTGCACGATGGCGTCGAGGTCGCATTCTTCCCACCGGTGACGG
>JBEVLR010000112.1:0-4298 GCA_040509075.1 Burkholderiaceae bacterium
CGCGTGATCAAACGGCGGCGAGCCGCCCGAACGACGGGCGGATTCTAAGAGTCGCGGGCTGCGCGGGACAGCCCGGCCACCGACGACCGGCGGCGCCGGCCCGAAGGCCGATCACTCGACGCGGCCGACCTTCAGCATGTTCGTGCCGCCGGGGTAACCCATCGGCTCGCCGCAGGTGATCGCGTAGGTATCGCCCGGACGCAGCACGCCCTGCTCGACCAGCAGGCGCTCGGCCTCCGCCAGCGCCTGGTCGCGATCGTCGAACGACCGCATCAGCAGCGGGCGCACGTTGCGGTACAGCGCCATGCGGCGTTGCGATAGCGGTTGGGAGGTCAGCGCGAAGATCGGCACATGCGTGCGCTGGCGGCTCATCCACAGCGCGGTCGACCCGCTCTCGGTCAGCGCGACGATCGCCTTGCAGCCGAGATGGTGCGCGGTGAACAGCGCGCCCATCGCGATGGACTGGTCGATGCGGCCGAACTTCTTGTTGACGAAATCGGTGTCGATCGAGATGTCGTCCGCGCGCTCGGCCTCGAGCGCGATCGCCGCCATCGTCTCGACGGTCTCGACCGGGTATTTGCCGGCCGCGGTCTCGGCGCTGAGCATCACGGCGTCCGTGCCGTCGAGCACGGCGTTCGCGACGTCGGAGACCTCGGCGCGCGTGGGCACCGGCGCGTGGATCATGCTCTCCATCATCTGCGTGGCGGTGATGACGACCTTGTCCATGTCGCGCGCCATCCGGATCATCCGCTTTTGCAGCGCCGGCACGGACGCGTTGCCGACCTCGATGGCGAGGTCGCCGCGCGCGACCATGATGCCGTCGCTCGCGCGCAGGATCGCCTCCAGGTTCGGGATCGCCTCGGTGCGCTCGATCTTGGCGATCATGCCCGGCTTGTGGCGTTGCGATTCCCCCGCGACATTGGCCAGCTGGCGCGCCATTTCCATGTCGGTGGCGTTCTTGGGGAAGCTGACCGCGAGGTAATCGCAGCGAAAGCCCATCGCGGTGCGGATGTCGTCCATGTCCTTGGCCGTCAGCGCCGGCGCGGTCAGGCCGCCGCCCTGCTTGTTGATGCCTTTGTTGTTGGACAGCTCGCCGTCGTTCTTGACGATCGTGTGCACCTTGTCGCCCCGCACGTCCTCCACCGTCAGCACGATCAGGCCGTCGTTGAGCAGCAGCGTGTCGCCGGGCTTCACGTCGCGCGGGAGCTCCTTGTAGTCGAGGCCGACGCCTTCGATGTCGCCCGGCGCCGTGCGCGCGGCGTCGAGGATGAAGCGCGCGCCGCGCTGCAGCAGCACCTTGCCGTCGACGAATTTCCCGACGCGGATCTTGGGCCCCTGCAGGTCGGCCATCAACGCGACGGTGCGGCCGAGGCGATCGGCGACCTCGCGCACGAGCGCGGCGCGGCCGACGTGGTCTTCGGCCTTGCCGTGGCTGAAGTTCAGCCGCACCACGTCGACGCCGGCGCGGATCAGCCGCTCGAGCACCTCCGGGTCGCTGGTGGCCGGGCCGAGGGTGGCGACGATCTTGGTACCGCGGGTCATTGTCTTTTCTCCTGGGCGCGCACGGCGCGCGCGCGACCTGATGGAAACGAAGGGGGCGGGCGACGGCACCGGCCATCGGGCCGGGGCCGAGCGGCGGCGCGGCCGCCGAATGGCGCAGCTTACGACTGCGCGGCGCGCTTTTCCAGGATCTCGAAGGCGGGCAGGGTCTTGCCTTCGAGCACTTCAAGGAACGCGCCGCCGCCGGTCGAGATGTAGCCGACGTCGCCCTCGATCCCGTATTTCGCGATCGCCGCCAGCGTGTCGCCGCCGCCGGCGATGCTGAAGGCGGGGCTCGCCGCGACCGCGCGCGCCAGCGTTTCGGTGCCGTGCGCGAACGCATCGAATTCGAACACGCCGACGGGCCCGTTCCAGACGATGGTGCCGGCGGCCTTCAGCTGGTCGGCGAGCAAGGCGGCGGTCTGGGGCCCGATGTCCAGGATCAGGTCGTCGTCGGCGACGTCGGAGGCGGCCTTGACCGTGGCCGGCGCGTCGGCCGCGAAGCGCTTGGCGGTGACGACGTCGGTCGGGATCGGCACCGCCGCGCCGCGCGCCTTCATCGATTCGATGACGGCCTTGGCCTGGGCGACGAGATCGGGCTCGGCCAGGCTCTTGCCGATCTTCAGGCCGGCCGCCAGCATGAACGTGTTGGCGATGCCGCCGCCGACGATCAGCCCGTCGACCTTGGCCGACAGCGCCTGCAGGATCGTCAGCTTCGTGCTGACCTTGCTGCCCGCGACGATGGCCACCAGCGGCCGCTTCGGTTGCGCGAGCGCCTTCGTGATCGCGTCGATCTCGGCGGCCAGCAGCGGGCCGGCGCACGCGACGGGCGCGTATTCGGCGATGCCGTAGGTCGTGCCCTCGGCGCGGTGGGCCGTGCCGAACGCGTCGTTGACGAACACGTCGCAGAGCGCGGCCATCCTCTTCGCGAGCTCGGGCGCGTTCTTCTTCTCGCCCTTGTTGACGCGGCAGTTCTCCAGCAAGACGACCTCGCCCGGATTCACCGCGACGCCCCCGACCCAATCCGCCACCAGCGGCACGTCGCGGCCGAGCAGCTCGGACAGCCGCCTGGCGACCGGCGCCAGCGAGTCCTGCGGCTTGAATTCCCCCTCGGTCGGGCGCCCGAGGTGGCTCGTGACCATCACGGCGGCCCCGGCGTCGAGCGCCATGCGGATGCACGGCGCCGAGGCGCGCACGCGGGTGTCCTCGGTGATGTTGCCGGCGTCGTCCTGCGGCACGTTCAGGTCGGCGCGGATGAACACGCGCTTGCCGGCCAGCTGGCCCGCGGCGGCGAGATCGGAAAAGCGGATCACTTTCATGGCATTCAATTCATGCAGTCAGCGGAAATGGGAGAAGACGCGCGGCCGTCACCAGCCGAGCACCAGGCGCAGCGCCAGAAACGCCGCCGCGCCCGCAAGTATCGTCGCGAGCAGGTGGCGCCAGCGCCAGAACGTCAGCGCGCCGACGAGCGCGCCGAACAGGCGCGCATCTTTCCACGTCGACACGAGATGGCCGTCGGTCATCGCGATGTCGGGCACGATCACCGCGACGAGCGCCGCCAGCGGCGCGTAGCGCAGCGCCTCGCGCAGCCAGTCGGGCAAAGGCGTCTCGCGCGCGGCGATCATGAAGAAGCCGCGCGTGATGACCGTGATCGCCGCGAGGCCGACGATCGCCAGCAGGATCTGCGCCCGGCTCATCGGCCGTCCTCCCGCGTCGGCCGGGGCTCGTCGTGTGCGGCGAGTCCCGTGGCGGGCGGCGGCGGCGCTGCGGCGCGATCGGGTCGTTGCGGAAGGCGGAAGCGGTCGATGAGCACGCCGACGGCGACCGCGGCGGCGATCGCGACGACGATGTTCAGGTGGAACGGCAGCGCGAACGCCGCGAACGCGGCGCAGGCGGCCACGGCGGCCGCGGCCCAGGTGGCGCGATCGGTCAGCAGCGTGCCGGTGACGCCCAGCAGCGCCAGCGCGCCGGCGAAGCCGATGCCCCAGGCGGCCGGGATGACGTCCGCCAGCGCGATGCCCAGCAACGACAGCGATTGCCAGAACGACCAGCTGACGGCGGCGCCGCCCCAGAAATATCCGAGTTGCGCGGGCATGTCCCCGGGCGACGGGAAGCGGCGCATGAACGTGATGTAGTTCAGGTCGGCCGAAAAATACGTGATCGTCAACCGCCGCCAGCGCGGCAGCGACGCGAAATAAGGCCGCCAGACCGCGCTGAAGATCACGAAGCGCAAATTGACGCACAGCGCCGTCGCCCAGATCACCCACAGCGGCGCGCCCTGCACGATCAGGGGCAGCGAGGTGAGCTGCGCGCTGCCGGCGAACACGAGCAGCGACATCGTGATCGACAGCGCGACGCCGAGCCCGGCCTTCATCATCGCGACACCGGTGACCAGGCCCCATGCGCCGATGCCCAGCGAGACGCCGACCATGTCGCGGGCGCCGCGGGCGAATTCGGGATGGCGCCAGACGGGCGGCGATGCGGTCATCGCGCCATTGTCTATGAGCACCCCGGCCGAGCCGGCGGCCCCTGCCCGAGGGGGCCGGGTCGAGCGGCGGTCGCGGCCGTCAGCGCGGCGCGGTCGCCTTGTCGGCTTCGGCGGCGGCGGTCTTGTCGGCCCTGTCGCCCGCCTTGTCCTTGGCCTTCGGGGCGGACGGCGGCGCGGCGGCGCCCGAGTCGCCCGCATCGGCCGTCTTGGCCTTGCCGTCGGGGCCGAGCGCCGGCGCGACGGCTTCGATCTTGTTCTCGCGCATGTAGTC
>JBEVLR010000113.1:0-6265 GCA_040509075.1 Burkholderiaceae bacterium
AGGATGCGGAGGAGGCGACGGGCCGGTCTTCGAGGAGGGCCAGCACCCGTTCGCCTTCCCGCGCCGTGGATGAAAGCGGCGGCCGGTCGCCTTGCAAGGACGTCACGACTTGGATGGCGCCCACCGCCGCCACCCCGAGAACGGGGCCGACGACGGCCAGGATCATCCAATCGCCCGCCCGCCCGATCACGCGCCTGACCCAGGCTCCTGGCCCGGAAGCGCCGGGCCGGGGGCCGTCCCGCCTTTCGGGAAGGGAATCGAGGAAATCGGGATGAGGTGCCGGCATCGTGCCTATCGACGGCAAACGGTGAACCCGGCGCACCCGTTTTCCGACCAGCCCTCACCAGGTTCGCGGGGCATCGGCACGTCGCGTGCTCAACCGGCCGTAAAGGAACGCCATGGGAACGCCATGAAACATCCGCCCGCCTCATCTTCGCCTGCCAACACGCCGCTGCGGACGCCCGGTTCGCCGGCATCCGCCGGCATGGTCTGGGTGACCGACGCCGAGCCCGGCTTCCGGCGCGTGAAGCGCGGCCGGCGCGTGCATTACCTCGACATCGACGGCACCCGATTGCTCGACGAACAGGCGCTCGCACGCATCCGCAAGCTCGCGATCCCTCCCGCATATGAATCGGTATGGATTTGCGCGGACGAGAACGGCCACCTGCAAGCGACGGGCCGGGACGCGCGCGGCCGCAAGCAATACGCTACCACCCGCTCTGGCAGCAGCAGCGCGGCGACGACAAGTTCGCCGCGATGCGGCAGTTCGGCGCAGTGCTGCCGCGCATCCGCCGCCGCGTGCAGCGCGACCTCGCCGATCCCGCCACGGCGCGGCCCACGCGCACGCTGGTGCTGGCCGCGCTCGTGCGGCTGCTGGACACGACCTTCCTGCGGGTGGGCAATGAAGAATACGCCCACGGCAATGGTTCCTACGGCCTCACCACGCTGCGCGTCCGGCACGCCGGCGTGCGCGACGCCGAGGTCCGGCTGTCGTTCAAAGGCAAGAGCGGCGTGCGTCAGGAGGTCGCGCTCGACGACCGCCGCGTCGCGGCCGTGGTGCGGCGCTGCAAGGCGTTGCCGGGACAGGAGCTGTTCCAGTACTGCGACCCCGACGGCGGCACGCACAAGCTGACTTCCGCCGACGTCAACGACTATCTCGCCGAGATCGCCGGCGTGCGGGTGACCGCCAAGGATTTCCGCACCTGGCACGGCAGCGCGCTGGCGTTGGAATTCACGCGCGTGGCCTGCGCCGGCGACGGTGGACGTTCGGCTGCGGCGCACGTGATCGCTCAAGTCGCCGCTCGGCTGGGCAACACCGCGGCGGTCTGCCGCAAGTCCTACATCCACCCCGCCGTGCTGTCGCTCGGCGCCGCGCTGGCCGACCCCGATGCGCGGACGGCGCTCCTCAAGCAGCCATGGGCGGGCGCCGGCCGCGCGCGCGGCGGCCCGTTGAGCGCTGCCGAACGCCGCTTGACGGCGTTGTTGAAAAGCTCCCTGCCCCGCCGCGCAAACGGGCGTCCCGGCCAGGGCGCGCCCGAGGCCGACGGGAGCGCGATTTGCCGTAGGGCCCGAAATCCTCCCACCGACGACGGCGCCCGCCGCAAGGCCACCTCCCATGCAAAAGATTTCGGAATTCATGACGCGCAACGTGCAGGTCGTCCGCCCCGACGAGACCCTGCAGCGCGCCGCGCAAGTGATGGATGAGCTCAACGTCGGCGCCTTGCCGGTATGCGACCGCGACGGCCTGGTCGGCATCATCACCGACCGCGACATCACCGTGCGCGCGACGGCCGCCGGGCTCGCTCCCGAACTGACCCAGGTCGGCGCCGTGATGACCGAAAAGGCCCGCTGGTGCACCGGCGAGCAATCGGTGCAGGAAGCGATGGAGCAAATGGCCGACGTGCAGATCCGCCGCCTGCCCGTGCTCGACGCCGAGCGCCGCGTGGTCGGCATCGTGTCGCTCGGAGACCTCGCGACCCGACACTCGGGGCACGTCGCCGCCGCGCTGCGCCGCATCTCGGATCCGTCCGCCCCGGATCGTTCGGCGAAATGACCGCGTCGACGCCGGCGACGCCGGAACCCCATCGCCTGCGCCGCGCCGGCCTCGGCGCGCTCGGCGTGGCTTTGACGTTGGCCGTCGCGCTCGGCCTGTGCGAATTCCTCGAATGGCCGTTCCTGCGCCATCCGCTCGAGGCGAAGTTGTCGCAAGTCCTCGATCGGCCGGTCGCCTTCGGCGATCATTTCGGCGTGCGCCTGTTCGGCTCGGTGCGCGCGCACGCGGATGCGATGACGATCGCGCCCGCCGCCGACGGCGGCCCCGCGCTGGTCGACGAGAGCGGCAAACCACGCGATTTCATGCGCGCCGGCCGGGTGCGGCTGGCGCTGTCGTACCGCACGTTGCTCGATCAATGGAGAGGCGCCGGCGTGCCTTTGCGGGTGCGGTTGCTGGATGTCGACGGCCTCGAACTCAACCTCAAGCGCGACGCCGACGGCCGCGCGAATTGGCAATTCGGCGCTTCCCCGCCCGCCGCGTCGGCGAGCTCTCCCCAGTTGCCGAGTTTCGAGCGGCTGAACGTGCGCAACGGCGAGATACGCATCGTCGACGTGCCGCTGCAGATCGACGCCGACGCCCATGTCAGCACGCGCGAGGGCTCCGCGCAGCCGGCCCCCGTGAACGCCTCGGCGGCCGCGGTGGTCGCGGGCGCTTCGTCGCCCGCTCAGGCCGCGTCCGGCGCCGGGACCGACGACGACTCGCCCGGCCTGCGCATCGACGGCAAGGGCACTTACCGCAAGGCGCAGCTGCTGTTGGCCGTGCGTTCGAGCGGGATCTTGCCGATCGCGGCGTCCGAAGCCGACACGCCGGCCGTGCCCATGTGGCTGGACGTCCGCGCCAACCATAGCCGCATCCGGCTCGACGGCAGCGCCACCGATTTGCTGCACTTCGGCGGCATGGATGCCACGTTCGTCGCGTCCGGGCCGTCGCTCGCCGCGGTGGGGGACGCGCTGGGGGTCACGCTGCCGACCACGGCCGACTTCAGGACGAACGGCCGCCTGCGCAAACGCGGCACCGTTTGGAATGCGCAAGTGCAGAGCATGGCCATCGGCTCGAGCCGGCTGCGCGGCGATTTCAGCTTCGACACCGCGGCCGCCGTGCCCAAGCTCACCGGTTCGCTCAGCGGCAACCGCCTCGCGCTCGTCGATCTCGGCCCGGCGTTCGGCACCGCGGCGCCCGACGCGCCGGCGGCCGCGGCGCTGCCGCGCAAATCCGGCCGGGTGCTTCCCGAACGGGAGTTCGACCTCCCGTCGCTGAAGGCGATGAACGCCGATGTCGGCATCGATCTGGCGGTGCTCGACCTGGGCACCGACAAGCTCGAGCCGTTCACGCCGCTGCGGGGCAAGATCACGCTGGAAGACGGCGTGCTTAACCTGCGCGACCTGCTGGCCAGGACATCCGCCGGCCAGGTGCAAGGCGAGATCGGGCTCGACAGCCGGACCGCGTCGCCCCAATGGAGCGCCGACCTCCGCTGGTCGGGCATCGAGCTCGCCCGTTTCTTGAAAATGCGCAATGCGCGCGCGAAAAAGGACGCCAACGGCGTGCGGCCGGACACCGGCTACATCAGCGGCTCTCTCAGCGGCGATGCGCAGCTCAAGGGCGCGGGCAAGTCGACCGCCGCCCTGCTCGCCTCGCTGCAGGGCACGACGCGCTTTTGGGTTCGGGACGGCCAGGTGTCGCACCTGCTGGTCGAAGCCGCGGGCATCGACATCGCCGATGCGCTGGGCCTCTACATCAAAGGCGACGACAAGATCCCGGCCCAGTGCGCCGTCGCCAAGCTCACGCTGGCGAACGGCAAGGTGGTGCCGGAGGTCGCGATCGTCGACACGCATGAATCGACGCTGCTGATCGGCGGCAACCTGTCGCTCGCCGACGAGACGCTGGGATTGACGCTGACGGCCCATCCCCACAACTTTTCGCCGCTCGGCCCGCGCCGTTTCTCGCCGGTGGCGCCGCGCACGCCGGTGGATGTGGACGGCACGTTCTCCGACCCGCACGTGCACCTCGACGCCAAGCCCCTGCTGCTGCGCGGCGGCGCGGCGGTCGCGCTCGGTTTGATCAATCCGCTGGCGGCGCTGCTCGCGCTGATCGATCTCCGTCAGCCGGAACGCGATGTCTGCACGGAGGCCGCGGCGCAACTTTCGCAGGCGGACCGGCCGGGCGCGAAGGCGCCCGCGGCACCCTCGCCCGCCGATCGGCCGGCGTCGGGCGGGAAATCCTCACGGTGAATCGGAAGGGGGTCGGCGAGGAACGCCGCATCGGCGCGGCCCGCTGAACGACCTTCCGTGCCGCGCATTTCGGGACGGGCGCCCGAACGGCCGGAGGAAGGCCCCGCCCTGCGCTTCGCCGCGCGCGCCGTCAGGCGGCGTCCGCGCTCAGCGGGACGAGCCGATGCCGCCGTGGGCGAGATCGGGATCGGGCTGCGTCGCCGGCGCGACCTTCACCCCGGCCCCAGGCCCTCCGGTCGGCAAGCCGCCGCCTTCGCCTTCCCAAGTCTGGACTTCATGCGGCTTGGCGGCCGGACGGGCGTGACGGCGGCCGGTGTGGACTTTGTTGACGCGCGTCAGAACCGCGTAGGAGACGCCGATCAGCGTCAGGGTGGTGAGTAGTCTCATGGTAATCGCTCCGATCGGGTGCGCAGGGGCGCCGAGGGGTTTTCAGTGGACGTTTCAGTGGAGGTAATAGCGTCGGTTGTCGGCCACCCAGCGTTCGTCGTTCAAGTTCGGCCATGTCTTGGAGGTGAAGCCGGGTGCGGCCTTCAGGCGCGCCTTGTCGAGATCGAGGACGCGGTCCTCTTTCGGGCCGGGCTGCAGCGCCTCCCAAGGCACCGCATGGAGACGTTCGCCGATGCTCGGAAAGCCGCCGGTCGAGACGATCGCCAGCAGGATGCCGCCCCGGTCGTCGAGGACGAGATCGCGGATGTCGCCGATCTTTTCGCCCGATTTGGCGTGCACCTCGCTGCCGATGATCTTGCTGACCCGATGCGTGCGTTCCCAGTCGTGGCGCTCGGAAGGCGTCATCGCGACGGCCGACGCCGCGGCGGACGGCGGCTGCGCGTCCGCGACCCACGCGGCGCACGACCCGATGCCGACGAACACGGCGACGCCGATCGCCCGCAGGCGCCGAGTGGAATCGATCATCGAATGGCGCGTCGTCATGTCATCTCCGATCGGCAAGTGCCATGCCCGACAGTGGGCACCGCGATTTTGCCGTGGCCAGCCGACTGATCAAACGGCGGGAGCGCCCGCTTTCCGCCGAAAAAGTCGCGAGATCAGCGGGCTGATGAAAGCGAGCACGGAGCCCACCGTCCCCGGCGTGACGCTGCGGCGCACCGCGTGCGGCATGAACGGCCAGATCAGCGGCAACAAGCCGGCCAGCGACAGGCCGGCATCGCGCGCCAGATGTTCGCCCTCCGACGGCGCGCCGGCCGCAGGGTGGCGCCCCGGCGGCGCGGCGGCCGCGCCGCGGCGCTTGAACCACCAGGCCAGCAGCACCGTGGCGGCGCCCGCCAGCAACCCGCCGCCCGTGTGGCGCAGCACGTTGGATTTCACGCGCCGGACCACCGTGTCGGCACGCCGCCGGATGCGTTCGTCGCGTTCGATCACCGCCTGTTCGGCGAGCGCGATCTGCATGTCGAGATCGAGATCGGGCCCGATCCCGGAGGGCGCCCTGTCACGGTCTTGGATCATCGCTCTGCCTCGCTTCGAATTCGCGTTGACGTTCGTCCGCGCGTTCCCGGTGATCGGAATCGGTCAGGCGGCGCAGGGTCGCGGGCAACGCCAGCAGCGGCGCCAAAGCCTTCACCCGCATGAGGGCCCAAACCGCGGCGGTCACGTTGACCGCCAGCATCAACAAGACCACCCACGGCCATTCGAGACCGGCGGCCATCAGCGCGGCCGCCAGGCCCACCCACATCGTCAGCCAAGCGGTGGACAACAAGATCGCGGCGAGCAGCCCGAGCGCGACGATCTGGCCGAGCGCTCCGCTGGCCCGCCGCAGTTCGAGCGCGAGCAGGCGCACCCGATCGGTGAGCAGCCCCGGAAGATCGGCCAGCAACGCGCCGACCGCCTTCGGCAGCGACAAGGCCTCGTCCGGCGGTGGGGCGTCGTCGTGCATGCGATCAGCGGTCGTTGTCGGCCGTCAGGCGCGACAGGATGGCGCCGATCGCCACCGCGGTGGCGCTCGCCGCCCCCGGATGTTCGCGCACCGCCC
>JBEVLR010000114.1:0-11363 GCA_040509075.1 Burkholderiaceae bacterium
CGCTCCCCGGCGGGAGGCGCAGCCGGCGCTTCGGGAGGATCGATTCCCGTGATGAAGCTGGAGACTTCGAGTCCGTAGCCCGTCATGCTCGGCATGCGGCGCGGCTGGCCGAGCAGCTGCATGCGGGTGACGCCCAGCTCGCGCAGGATCTGCGCGCCGACGCCGTAGGTGCGCAGGTCGACCGGCCGCTTCGCGGCGGCGTCGCAAGGGTCGGCTTCGGGCATCAGCTGCGCGACGAGATGGTCGGCCGGCTCGCCGCAATTGAGCAGCACCGCCACGCCCCTGCCGCGCGATTCGAGCGTCGCCAGCGCCTGGGGCAGCGGCCACGAATGCTTCGCGCAGGACGCATCGAGCAGGTCGATCGCCGAGAACGGTTCGTGCACGCGCACCGGCACTTCGTCCGCGGCCTGCCAACTGCCTTTGACGAGCGCCATGTGCGCGCCGCCCGAGCGATCGCGGAACAAATGGCAGTCGAACCGGCCGTAAGGCGTCGTCAGCGCGCGCTGGCCGACGCGGCGGATGAGCGATTCGTTGCGGCTGCGGTGGTGGATCAGGTCGGCGATCGTGCCGATCAGCAGCCCGTGCTCCTTCGCGAACACTTCGAGGTCGGGCAGGCGGGCCATGGTGCCGTCCTCGTTCATCACCTCGCAGATCACGGTCGACGGGGTCAAGCCCGCCATCGCCGCCAGGTCGCAGCCGGCTTCGGTGTGGCCGGCGCGCATCAGCACGCCGCCGTCCTGCGCCTGCAGCGGGAAGATGTGGCCGGGCTGCACGAGATCCGACGGCTTCGCGCCGCGCGCGACCGCGGCCCGCACGGTGCGCGCCCGGTCGGCGGCCGAAATGCCCGTCGACACGCCTTCGGCCGCCTCGATCGACACCGTGAACGCGGTGCCGTGCGACGAGCCGTTGCGGGCCGTCATCGGCGGCAGGTGCAGGCGTTCGCACATGTCGCGGGTCATCGTCAGGCAGATGAGGCCGCGCGCATGGCGCGCCATGAAGTTGATCGCCTCCGGGGTCACGAATTCGGCCGCGAGGACCAGGTCGCCCTCGTTCTCGCGGTCTTCCTCGTCGACGAGGATGACCATGCGGCCGGCGGCGAGCTCGTTGACCAGGGCGGAGACGGGGGAAATAGCCATGCGCGAATTGTATGGCCGGGGCCGTCGGCGCAGGGACGGGCCTTTGGCGGCCGCCCCGACCCTCAAGCCGCCGCCGGGGCCTTGCGCGCCACCACGCGCAGGTCGGCGCCGATGCGGACGGCCGATTCGAATTCGAAGCGGAGGGCGGCGGCGATCGCGGGCAGCGGCCCGAAGGTCGCCATGTCGCGGCCCGCGCCGAGCAGCGTCGGCGCGACATAGAGCAGCAGTTCGTCGACGAGGCCCGCTTCGAGCAGCGCGCCGTTCAGCCGCGCGCCGGCCTCGACGTGGAGTTCGTTGACGCCGCGTCCGGCGAGGTCGTCGATCACCGCGCCGAGGTCGAGCCGGCCGTCGGCGCGCGCCGGCACGGCGACGACGACGCCGCCGCGCGCCTGCAGGTCCGACTTGCGGTCGGCGGCGGTCGATGCCGTGTAGAGCACCGTCGGCGACCCGCCTTCGAACAGGCGCGCCGTCGCGGGCGTTTCCAGCCGCGCGTCGACCACGCATCGCAGCGGCTGGCGCGCCGTCGGCACCAGCCGGACGTCGAGGGACGGGTCGTCGGCCAGCACCGTGCCGATGCCGGTGAGCACCGCACCGGCGCGGCGGCGCCAGGCATGGCCGTCGGCACGCGCGGCCTCGCCGGTGATCCACTGGCTGCGGCCGTCGGGCAGCGCGGTGCGGCCGTCCATCGACGCGGCGATCTTCATCCGCACCCACGGGCGGCCGCGCTCCATGCGCGAGAAGAAGCCGATGTTGAGCTCGCGCGCGCGCTGGGCGATGTCCTGCGGCGCGCGGCCGATCGCGATGCCGGCGGCGGCGATGCGCGCGCTGCCCCGGCCGTCGACGAGCGGATTCGGATCGCCGGCCGCGATCTCGACGCGCCCGACGCCGGCGGCGATCAGCGCGTCGCAGCACGGCGGCGTGCGGCCGTGGTGGGCGCAGGGCTCCAGCGTGACGTAGACGGTGGCGCCGCGCACGTCCGCGCCGCGGGCCTGCGCGTCGCGCAACGCCATCACCTCCGCATGCGGGCCGCCGGCGGCCTGCGTATGGCCCCGGCCCAGCGCGGTGAGGCCGTCCGCGGACACGATCAGGCAACCGACGCGCGGATTCGGATCGGACAGGCCGATCGCCGACTCGGCCAGCGCCAGCGTCAAAAGCCAAGGATTCGAAGGCGTCGTCATCGCAGCGGGCCGCCTTTTCGCGGGTTTCCGGGACGCATGGCGAAATGCGTCGTCCCGGGGGATGATTTTCCACGATCGTGATTGAACAATCGGGGTTCCCGGGCAAGGGAACGGCCGGGCGCTGCGCAGCGGCTCGGCCGGCGTCGGGCGGCCGCCCGGCCTCGCGGGCACATGTTCAACCACAGAAAGGGAGCCAATTTCGATGCCGGGTCGCCATCGTCCTGAGGCGCGCGGATTCACGCTGATCGAACTCGCGGCCGTGTTGGCGATCGCCGCGATCCTGGTGCGGTTCGCCGCGCCCGACCTGTCGCGCACCGCGTCCGCGGGCGCATTGAGGTCACAAGCGTCGGAATTCATGTCGACACTGCGGTTCGCGCGATCCGAGGCGGTGCGGCGCGGCGGGGTCGTCACCGTTTGCGCGGCCGATGCGTCGGCCGCGGCGCCTCGATGCCGCGGCTCGGGCGCGGTCGACTGGCGCGGCGGCTGGCTCGTGTTCGTCGATCGCGGGACACGCGGCGCGCTGGGCAACGGCGATCAGCTGCTGCGCGTGCAGCCGCCGTTGGCGCTCAGCGGCGGCGTGGCCGGCACGCGCGGCACGCTCAGTTTCACCGCGGCCGGCTATTGCACCGACGCGGCGTCGCGCTACGAATTCGATCCGCCGGGTTCCGCCGTCGCGCCGCCGCTGCTGGTGTGCGTCAGCAAACAGGGCAGGGCGCGCCTCGCCGACCAGGGGATCTGCGCTTGAAGGCCGCTCGCTCCCCTTCCTGCCGCGGCACGCAGGGCGAAAACCGCCTGGCGAGAAGGGGCGCCGCCGTCGCCGTGCGTCAGGCGTTCGCGTCCGTCCGTCACGAAGTGGGGGTCGCCGCCTCGGCCGCGGCTTCAGAATCGCCGCGGCCGGCGTCCCCGTCGGCTGCGTCGCGACCGGGCGCCGCGCCCCGCCATGAACCTACTTCGTCCCTTTTGCCGTCGACCAATCCGAGCCCGGGCGTTCGCCGGGCACCGTCTCCGTGCCCATCCGCGCCGCGGCGCGGCCGTGTGCGGCGGTGCGGGAGGGGGGGCATGACGCCCGGAGACGCCCGCCCCGCAGGCCGCGGGCCGCAGGGCCGTGCGGTCGACGATCGCCTGACGGGCGTCGGGCCGCGGGCCGCGGTGCCGTCCGTGTCCTTCGGGGTTCGGAGACGGCGTCGGGCAGCGGGTTTTTCGTTGATCGAAGTGCTGGTGTCGATGTTCATCGTCGCGATGGGCATCCTGGCGTTGGCGGGCCTGCTGCAAGCCGCGTCCCGCTACGGCAAGATGGGCGAGCTGCGCTCCACCGCCACGTTGCTGGCCAACGATATCGCCGACCGGATCCGCGCCAACCCGGCCGGAGCGGAACTCGGCGCGGCGGGCTACGACCTCGCGACCCGCGCCTATCCGTCCGGGCTCGTCGCGCCGCATGCGGCGTGCACGAGCGCCTCGCCGTGCTCGCCGGCGGAGCTGGCGCAGGCCGACATGTCGTTCTGGACGACCCGGCTGCGGGCGATGCTGCCCAGCGGATCGGCCTACATCAAAAACCATCCGGCGACCGGTTCGGCCAGGGAGGCGGTCGATGTCTGGGTCGGCTGGACGGATCCGAACACGTTGCCCTCCGGCGTCACCACCGAGCGCTCGGGCACCGAGTGTCCGGCGGACTGGAGCGGCACCGAATCGTCGGTGCGTTGCATCTATTTGCAGGTCGGGCTTTGAGATGAACTGCTCCAGCGGACATCCGCGGTTTCGCACGATCGATCGGCATCGGCGCGGTTTCACGCTGGTCGAGCTGATGGTGTCGCTCGTGATCGGGCTGGCCGTCGTCGGCGTGTTGTCGGCCGCCTATGTCGCCTCCGTCCAGAGCGGCCGCCACAACGACGCGATGGCGCAGATCGCCGAGGATGCGACGCTGGCGCTGGGCGTCATGCGCCAGCAGGTCGCGCAGGCTGGTTTCGGCACGCCGATCGGCAGCGGCCCTGCGGGGTTCGTCCTGCATCCGTCGACGCCAGTGCTGGGCTGCGAGGCGGCGAATTTCCGCGATCCCGCCACGGGCATCCTCGGGCCCCCGACCTGCAACGCATCCGCCGCCGATCCCTCGACGCCGGACGCGCTCGAAGTCGCCTATGAGGCCAGCGTGCTGCCGTCGGCGACGTCGAACGGCATCCTCGGCGGCAGGGCGCGCGACGAACCGCTCGACTGCCTGGGAAACACGTTCGCGAAGACGCACGACCCCGTCGACGGCGACTACTACCTCGTCGACAGCAAGTTCTACGTGTCCGCAGGCAACCTGGTTTGCCACGGCCCCGGCAACCCGGCCGGCGCCGCGCTGGTGCAGAACGTCGAGACGCTGCAGGTCACTTATGGCATGTCCGCCGTCGCGCCGGGCGCGGCGGGATCGAACCAGGTCGCGTACTACGACGTCGCGCCGCCGATCGGTTCGCCCGCCTGGGCCAACGTGGTGGCCGTCAGCATCTGCGTGCAGGTGCGAAGCGCAGGCAGGGTGCTCGATGCCGGGTCGGCGGCCACGCTCGGATCGTGGATCGACTGCCGCAATGCGCTGAAATCGTCGACGGACGGCTATCTGCGCCGCACGTTCTCGACGACGATCGTGCTGCAGAACAAGCTGCTGTGAACGCGATGTCGCCGCCCCGTCGAGCGCCGTCGCGCATGCGTGCGGCCATGCGCCCGCGCGGACCGTGCTCGCGTGCGCCGCGCCGCGCCCACGGCGCGATGGGCGCCGGTGAGCGGGGCCTCTCGCTGATCATCGCGATGCTGATGCTCGCGGTGATCGGCATCGCTTCTGCGACCGTGATGCGCAACGCCACCAGCGCCGACCACGTCGCCATGAACAACCGGCTGCTGACCCAGGCCAACCAATATGCGCAGGTCGCACTGCGTTTTTGCGAAGGTCAGCTGTTGTTGCCTGCCGCTGCCCGCCAGGTGACGCCGCTCGCGCCGCAGACGCCCGCGGCCTGGACGATCCCGTCCGGCTGGACGGGCGTCGGCCCCGGAACGGCCCATACCCTGACGGCGCACGACATCAGCAGCCCCGTGCTGCCTCGCGTGGCGCCGCAATGCCTGATCGAGGGCACGGCGCTGGCCAATGTCTACACGGTCACCGCGCGCGGCTTCAGCCCCGACTTCCGGGCCGAGCCCGCCACCAGCGCGACGCGCTCGGGCTCCGCGGTCTGGATGCAGTCGATCGTGTTGATCGACGACCCCGGCGCCAGCGCGCGGCGCGGCGGCCCGGCCATCCAGATGATGGGGGGCGGCCCGGGTTTCGTCCAGACCCCGCCGCCGGCCGTGCCCATGGCCGCGTGTTCGGGCGGATGCGTGCCGACGATCCGGCAGCGCGTCTGGCAACAACTGCTGACGCCGCCGTTCTGACGCCGTCCGCCGCCATCTTCCCGCCACGTTTCCCGCCACGTCCGCCACGCATGCCGCCCGTCTCCACGCCATCAAGGCCCATGCCGGCGCAGCCGTGCCGCCCACAGCCGGGCTTCACGCTGGTCGAACTGCTGGCCGCGGTGGCGGTGCTGGGCGTCCTGGTCGCGATCGCGCTGCCGGCCTACCGCGAGCAATCGGCGCGTGCGCGGCGCTCGCAGATGCAGGCGGTGCTCATCGAGGATGCCGGCTACATGCAACGCTACTACGCCGCGAACAATGCGTACGCCGCCTCGCCGCCGCCGCGGCTGACCTATGCCGCGTCGCCGCGCGCGGGCGCCCCGGACTACCTCGTGACCGTGTCGGTGCCGGCCGCCGACCCCACCAGCTTCGTGCTGACGGCCACCCGCGCCGGCGCGATGCGCGACGATCGCTGCGGCGATTTCACCTACGACAACCTCGGCCAGCGCGATCTCGTCCCCGGATCGTTCGCCGCCGGGCTTTCGGCCGAGGCGTGCTGGCGGTGATGGGGGCGGCAGGCCGCGGCGCGCTCAGATTTCCTTGATCAGCCGGCTGAACTCGTCGACGTCCTCGAAGCTCCGGTACACCGACGCGAAGCGCACGTAGGCGACCTTGTCGAGCCGCTTCAGCTCGCGCATCACGAGCTCGCCGATGCGCGTCGACGGCACTTCGCGCGCGCCGGTGGCCATCAGCTTGTCCTGGATGCGTTCGATCGCGGCGTCGATCTGCTCGATGCTCACCTGCCGTTTGCGCAGCGCGAGCGTCATGGAGCTGCGCAGCTTGTCGGGCTCGAAATCGACGCGCGCGCCGCTTTTCTTCACGACCGCCGGCAGCGTCATTTCGGCGCGCTCGTAGGTCGTGAAACGCTTGTCGCATTTCAGGCAGCGGCGACGGCGACGGATGACGTCGCCTTCGTCCGATTCGCGGGTCTCGACGACCTGCGTCTCGTCGTGGCTGCAGTAAGGGCAACGCATCGCGGATCAGCGCCCGGCGCCGTTCGCGGTCAACGGTAGACCGGGAAATCGCGCGTCAGGGCGGCGACCTTCGCGCGCACCTCGGCGAGGCGGGCGTCGTCCTGCGGCGCGTCCAGCACGTCGGCGATCAGGTTCGCGGTGGCGCGGACCTCGGCCTCCTTGAACCCGCGCGTGGTCAACGCGGGCGTGCCGAGACGGATGCCGCTGGTGACCATCGGCTTTTCCGGGTCGTTGGGGATCGCGTTCTTGTTGCAGGTCATGTGCGCGAGGCCCAGCACGCGTTCGGCTTCCTTGCCGGTGATGTTCTTCGCGCGCAGGTCGACCAGCATCACATGGCTTTCGGTGCGGCCAGAGACGATGCGCAGGCCGCGCTCGATCAGCGTTTTCGCGAGCAGGTCGGCGTTCTTCACCACCTGCTGCTGGTACGTCTTGAAGGCCGGGCCCAGCGCCTCCTGGAACGCGACCGCCTTGCCGGCGATCACGTGCATCAGCGGGCCGCCCTGCAAGCCCGGGAAGATCGCGGAATTGATCTGCTTGGCGAACGCGTCCTTCATCAGGATGATGCCGCCGCGCGGGCCGCGCAGGCTCTTGTGCGTGGTCGACGTGACGACGTCGGCGTGCGGCACCGGGCTCGGGTACACGCCGGCGGCGATCAGGCCGGCGTAGTGCGCCATGTCGGCCATGAACACCGCGCCGACCTCCTTGGCGACCTTCGCGAAGCGCTCGAAGTCGATGCGCAATGCGAACGCGGAGGCTCCGGCGATGATCAGCTTCGGCTTGTGCTCGTGCGCGAGGCGCTCCATCGCGCCGTAGTCGATGTCCTCGTTCTTGTCCAGGCCGTAGCTGACGGCCTTGAACCACTTGCCGCTCATGTTCAGCGCCATGCCGTGCGTCAGGTGGCCGCCTTCGGCCAGGCTCATGCCCATGATCGTGTCGCCGGGCTGCAGCAGGCCCAGGAAGACGGCCTGGTTGGCTTGCGAGCCGGAATTCGGCTGCACGTTCGCGTTCTCGGCGCCGAACAGCTGCTTCACGCGGTCGATCGCCAGTTGTTCCACCACGTCGACGTTTTCGCAGCCGCCGTAATAGCGCTTGCCGGGATAACCTTCGGCGTATTTATTGGTCAGCTGCGAACCTTGCGCGGCCATCACGGCCGGCGAGCAATAGTTCTCCGAGGCGATCAGCTCGATGTGCTGTTCCTGACGGTCGTTTTCAGCCTGGATGGCGGCCCAGACGGCGGGGTCGATTTCGGCGATCGTCGATTTTTGGCGGTCGAACATGCGGATTCCTTGGGAAGTGGGGCGGAGGTGGCGCGTCGGCGGGCCACGCCATCCCGGCCAGGGCGCGCCGAAGGCGCTTCCCGGCAATCAGGATCGGCGGTGCGCGTCATCGCGCTGCCCAGGCGAACGGCTGAAAAAAGGCGAGCGGGCGCGACGAGGTCGCTGCATGTCGCCTTTCGCGCTTCCCGGTGGTGGCCCACCTCGCAACGTGTCCGCAGGGCAGTCGCCGTTTCCGGCGGCTCGAGCCTCTTCGGGACGCGTCCTGTCGCCAGTCGCGCGAGACGCGATTTTAGCTCGCTCGCGCCCGATCGGGCGGCGGCGCCCATGTCGATTGACGAAATACGAAGGGGCGCGCCCCGATTGGAACCGCCCGTCGACGAAAACGCCGGCTCGCCGGGCGGACGCGATCGGGGTGGCCGCGTCAGCGCGCGAGCGCGATGCGCTGTTTCAAGGGCGCCGCGTCGCCGTCCGGCGGGGGCGCCTCGGCGCGCGTCGTGGCGCTGGCGGCCGATGGCGGAGCGGGCGTCGCCACCGGCATGGGGGCCGCCACGGCCATCATCGGCGCCGTCGGCGAGATGTTCTGGCCCTCGGCCACGCGCCTGAGCAACTCGTGTTCGGCCATCACTTTCGACGCATAGCCGCCGTCGGCATCGTTGGTTCCGGCGCCCACATAGAAGTGCAGTCCGCCTTCGAGGCCGCCCGCCTTGCCGATGCATTCCTTGAGCACCAGCACGCCGACGCGCAAGTTGCTCACCGGGTCGAACGCGGCGAGATGGCCGCCGTAGGCTTCGTACTTGTCGTTGTGCACCTTGGTCATGACCTGCATCAGCCCCTGCGCGCCCACCGGGCTCTGCGCGAACGGATTGAAGCTGGACTCGACGGCCATCACGGCCAGGATCAACGTCGGTTCGAGCTGGTCGCGCTGTCCGACCGTCCACGACTCCTGAACCAGTCGGGCGATCGGTTCCGGCGCGACGTGGTAGCGCCGCACGATCCACCGCGCGACGTTGGCCTGTGCGCGCGTCAGGTCGGCCAAGTCGGCCGTGGTCGAGGCGCCGGCCAGGCCGTTGCTAGCCGCGGGCGGATCGGTTTCGGCCACGGCGGCCAAGTCTTCGCCGCCGTTGCGCGCGAGGTGGCGCGCTTCGAGCCAGCCCCACGCGCGGGCCTCCAACGTGTCGCGCAGCTCATCTTGGCCGGCCATGAACAGCGCGCCGGCCACCACGGCCAAGCCTACGAGGGCCAACATGCTGTGGCTGACGTCGAGCAAGCCGTGGCCCACGTCGGTCAGGAACACCGTCAACGATTCACGCCCGGTCGTCAGCGCACTGCGCAACAGGGCCTGGGGTCGAAACATCTTTCTCCTTTCACAGCGGTCGTCCGCTTGCGGACGACGCTGGGCGCCGTCGAGGCGGGTCGCCGATGCTGGCGATAATGGATCGCTGCGGTTCATGGCCGGTGTGTCCTGCGTCTGGCAGCCGGCTGCAGCCCCTCGGGGCGGGAAAACCCTGAGGTTCGGTTGGGCCGAATTGTAGGGAGGCTCGTAATAACCCGTCAACAATATAGAAATCATGAATGATTACTAAAAAATATGAAATATCGCGATTTACGTGATTTCATGGCGGGTTTGGAGGCGGCGGGGGAGCTGAAACGCGTCGAAGAAAACGTTTCTCCTCATCTGGAGATGACCGTGCTGGCCGATCGCGTGCTGCGCCAAGCCGGGCCGGCGCTGCTGTTCGAAAACCCTGCGGGGTATCGCACCCCGGTGCTTGCGAACTTGTTCGGCACGCCCCGCCGCGTTGCGCTGGGCATGGGTGTGGAGCACGTGTCCGAGCTGCGCGGGGTCGGTCAACTGCTGGCGAGCCTGCGCGAACCCGAGCCGCCGAAATCATTGAAGGAGACCGGCCGGCTCTGGACGATGGGCAAGGCGCTGTGGGACATGAAGCCGGCCGTGCTGCGCAGCGGGCCGTGCCAGGAAGTCGTCCAGGAGGCCGACCGGATCGACCTCGCGCAATGGCCGATCCAGACATGCTGGCCGGGCGACGCCGGGCCGTTGCTGACCTGGGGCCTCGTCGTCACGCGCGGGCCGCGCAACGTGCGGAAGCCGCGCCTGCGCCAGAACCTGGGCATCTATCGCCAGCAGGTGATCGGCCGTCGCGAGCTGATCATGCGCTGGTTGGCCCATCGTGGCGGCGCGTTGGATTTCCGCGAGTTCGCGCGCGTCAATCCGGGCAAGCCGTTCCCGCTCGCCTGCGTGCTGGGCGCGGATCCGGCGACGACGCTCGGCGCCGTCACCCCGGTGCCCGACACGCTGGGCGAATATCAGTTCGCGGGCCTGCTGCGTGGCGGCCGCACCGAGCTGGTGGAGACCCGAGTCGGCGAAGACGGACTGATGCTGCAGGTGCCGGCGCGCGCCGAAATCGTTCTCGAGGGCCACATCCCGATCGCCGAGCCCGGCTTCAGCGGCTTCAGCGATCACGGCGTCCCGTTGCGGGAGCGGGGCGGCTATCTGCATGCGCTGGAGGGGCCGTTCGGCGACCACACCGGCTACTACAACGAGCGGGACTGGTTCCCGGTGTTTCGCCTCGACCGCCTGACGCACCGCAACGACCCGCTCTACCATTCGACCTACACCGGCAAGCCGCCCGATGAACCGGCCGTGCTGGGCGTCGCGCTCAACGAAGTGTTCGTGCCGCTGCTGCAGAAGCAGTTCCCCGAGATCGTCGACTTCTACCTGCCTCCCGAAGCCTGCAGCTACCGCATGGCCGTGATCTCGATGAGGAAGGCCTACGCCGGCCATGCCAAAAGGCTCATGTTCGGGCTGTGGAGCGTGCTGCGCCAGTTCATGTACACGAAGTTCATCGTCGTCGTCGACGAGGACATCGACATCCGAAACTGGAACGAAGTGATCTGGGCCATCACGACGCGGATGGATCCGGTGCGCGACACGACCCTGGTCGACCACACCCCGATCGACTACCTCGATTTCGCGTCCCCGGTCAGCGGCCTGGGCGGCAAGATGGGGTTGGACGCGACCTCGAAATGGCCCGGCGAAACCCACCGCGAGTGGGGGCGGCCCATCACGCCGGACGGCGCGATCGCGAAAGAGGCGCAAGCGCGGCTCGACGCGGTCTTCTCGACGGTGATGGCGGGCCGCGCCGGCGTCCCCCAGGTTTGCGCCGCGCCGAGCGCGACGGGTGGCGAAAGAGGCTGAAGGCTATCGAAGCGCGCCGATCCTTCGATGCGATTTCCTTGCGCGCCCGCCTCTTCGCGGCTATCTTGAACCTGCCTCCAAGAGGCACTTCCCTGTGCGCAGTCGATGCGCTGCCGGAGCTCCGGACGTTCTGTTGCCGGATCTCCAATGGGCGGCGTCCAAAGCCGTCCGGA
>JBEVLR010000115.1:0-3865 GCA_040509075.1 Burkholderiaceae bacterium
GGCGTAGATGGCGGCTTTGTCGACGCGGCGGTTCAACGCGAAGCAGTCTTCGATCGCCCGCCCGCCGTGGCGGCAGGCCGCGCCGACGGCCTTGCCGTCGGCCTCCACCCGCGCCGCGGTCACCGACGCCGGCTCCAGCCCAAGCTGGTCGCAGCCGGCGAGCGGGATCAGGACGGTGACGAGGACGACGGAGCGGCGCAGCATGACGATTTCAGGTTGATGCGTCTTTATCGGTCGCCGCGGCGCCGGCTTGAGGCGCCGTTCGGACGAACAACCTCGATGCCGCGCCCTTTTTCACCGGCGGGCGGGCGCGTCGGCCCAAGGAGACGGGGCCGCCGAGTTCGTCGGGCGGCCCTCGACGAACGCCGCGAACCCCGCCCCGAACAGGCGGCGCGCAAACGGCGGACGCCTGCGCGGGCCGCCTCAACCCAGCACGGCGCCGCAGGCGATCGATTGCCCTTGCAGCCACTGGCCCACCGGCTGGCGCCGGCCGCCCGGCCGCTGGACTTCGAGCAGCGCGAGGGCGCCGACGCCGCAGGCGACGACCAGCCCGCGGCCGCTCGCCTCCACCACCGTGCCCGGCGCCGCGACGGCGTCCAGACGCCCGAGCCGGGAACGCCACAGCTTGATCGCCTGGCCGGCGGCGACGAAGGTCGCGCCGGGAAACGGATCGAAGGCGCGCACGCGCCGTTCGATTTCTTCGGCCGGCGCGCGCCAATCGATGGCCGCTTCGGCCTTGGCGATCTTGTGCGCATAAGTGACGCCGTCGTCGGGCTGGGCCACCGGCCGCAGCGCGCCGCGCGCGGCATCGGCCAGCGCGGCCACGATCATCCGCCCCCCGAGCGCCGCGAGACGGTCATGCAGGCTGCCCGTGGTGTCGCCGGCCCGCACCGGTTCGCGCTCCACGGCCAGCATCGGGCCGGTGTCCAGGCCGGCGTCCATCTGCATGATCGTGATGCCGGTCTCGCGGTCGCCGGCCTCGATCGCGCGATGGATGGGCGCGGCGCCGCGCCAGCGCGGCAGCACCGAGCCGTGGATGTTCAGGCAGCCCAGCCGCGGCACCGTCAGCACCCATTCGGGCAGGATCAGGCCGTACGCCGCCACGACGAGCACATCGGGCGCGGCCGCCTCGAGCGCCGAGCGCCCGGCGCCGGCTTCGTCCGGATGCTTGCCGTCCAGCCGCAGGCTGCGCGGCTGGCCGATGGCGATGCCCAGCGACTGCGCGAGCCGCTTCACCGGCGACGGCGTCGGCTTCATCCCGCGCCCGGCCGGGCGATCGGGCTGCGTCAACACGAGCGGCACCGCGTGACCCGCATCGTGGATGGCCCGCAACGCGACGGCGGCGAACTCCGGCGTCCCCGCGAACGCCACGCGCAGCGCGCGACCGACCTCGCCCATCAGCGCCGGCGCATCGGCGCCTGCTCCTCGCGGGTCCGCTTCTGCAGCTTGGTCTTGATCCGCTCACGCTTCAAGGGGCTCAAGTAATCGACGAACACCTTGCCGAGCAAATGATCCATCTCGTGCTGGATGCAGACCGCCTCCAGCCCCTGCGCATCGAACTCGACCGGCTGGCCGTCGCGGCCGAGCGCACGCACCCGAACGCGCGCGTGGCGCTCGACCTTTTCATAAATGGCCGGCACCGACAGGCACCCTTCCTCGCCCAGGATCCAGTCGTCCGAGCCGGACACCAGCTCCGGATTGACGAGCACGCGCGGCTGATCGCGGGTTTCGGACGTGTCCATCACCACCAGGCGCTCGTGGACGTCGACCTGCGTCGCGGCCAGGCCGACGCCGTCGGACGCGTACATCGTCTCGAGCATGTCGTCGGCAAGCCGGCGGATGCGGTCGTCCACCACGGCGACGGGCTTGGCCACCGTGTAGAGGCGGGGATCGGGGTAACGAAGAATCTGGAGCTGAGCCATGAAAGACGGTTCTTGGAAATCTGCCACGAAAATCGACAGGAATGGCCCGAGCGCTCTCGCAGCGGCGATGCAGAATGTCTCAGCGAAGCGACGTCCGATCTCAGGGTGAATGCCTAGCCCGGGTGGAATGGAGCGTGCGCTTCATTGCGACATCAGGGGTTTGCGGGCAGAATCGGCGACGAATTTGCTGGTTTCTTGGCGCGCTGGATAACTCCGGCCGATTCGGAATTGTTGCACTTCGTGCGGTTTCCGTCTCACTTCAGTCCCAATCGCCTTGAATGGCCCGGGAGTTTTCTGGACATGACCTTTCGTCTTCCACTACTTGCAAATGCGCGGCCCGCCGTTGCCCTGAACGGCGCCGCCCTTGCATTGGCCGTGCTGGCCTGCGCCCCGTCCGCGACGCAGGCGGCCACGTATCCGATCACGTCGGATCAGCGCAGCACCGCGCAGCAGGTCGCATCCAGGGGCGTCCCGCTGTCCGAACTCGCACCGAACGCGCCGGACACCTATACCGTCAAGCGCGGCGATACGCTTTGGGCAATTTCCGGCGTGTTCCTGAAACGTCCGTGGCATTGGCCGGAGCTGTGGGGAATGAATCTCGATCAGATTCACAATCCCCACTTGATCTATCCCGGCCAGCTGCTGGTGCTCGAGAAAATCGACGGCATGGCGCGCCTGAAACTCGGCACGGCGATCGGCGGTACCGACAACGTCAAACTTTCGCCGTCGATTCGCAGCGAATCGGCGAGTTCAGGGGCGATCGCATCGATCCCGATGAATCTGATCGGTCCATTCCTGACCGACGCGCTGGTGTTCAATTCCAACCAGCTCGCCACGGCGCCGCGCATCGTCGCGACGCAAGAAGGCCGCGTGCTGCTGGGCCGCGGGGACAAGGCCTACGTCAATGGCGAGGTCGGCAACACGCGCAGTTGGCAGGTTTTCCGCGAGCCGAAGCCGCTGGTGGACCCCGACACCAAGGAAGTCCTCGGTTATGAAGCCCGCTACGTCGGCTCCGCCGAACACGTGCAGGACGGCGAAGCCCGGCCCGGCGCCGAATCTCGCCTCAGCGTGCCGTCGACCTTCGTGATGACGAGCACGCGCGAAGACGCCAGCGTGGGCGACCGCCTCGCGCCGGATTCGGTTCGCGATTTCGCCCCTTTCGTCCCGCACGCGCCGAGTGGGCCGATGAACGGCGCCGTCGTTTCGTTGTACGGCGACGCGTTGTCCGCCGGCATCAACCAGGTCGTCTCGCTCAACCGCGGCGCACGCGACGGCGTCGAGCGCGGCAACGTGCTCACCCTGTGGCACGAAGGCGCCGTGACGCACGACAAATCGGCCGTCGACAAGGGCAGCCTGATCAAACTGCCGGACGAGCGCATCGGATCGTTGTTCGTCTTCCGGGTGTTCGACCGCGTGTCGTATGCGCTGATCCTGGAAGGCACCCAGCCCGTCGTGCCGGGCGACCGCTTCAGCACGCCGTCGCCCTGATTCGGCCGCGGGCCGCCTCGCCGATGGCGGTGTCGCTCGCCGTCGAGAGCGGCAGGTCCCGTCCGGGCATTCCCGACCTCATTTCCGAGTTCACCTTCAGCCCCCGACTCCGAGCCCGTCCATGCTGTCTCGCGACGAGCTCGCCGCTTGGTTGCGGCTGATCGAAACACCCGGCCTGGGTCGCGCCGGTGCGCGCCGGTTGATGGCCGCCTTCGGATCGCCGGAAAACGTGCTTGGCGCCGGCGAAGCGGCTTTGTCCGAGGTCGTCAACCGCGCAAGCGTGCGAGCCTTGCTGGCGCCCGATGCGCTGCGCGATTCCCTGCCCGCGCTGACGTGGCGCTGGCTGGAAACCGCTCCCGCCCACTGCGCGCGCGACGTGATCGCGCTGGGCGACGCCCGCTACCCGGCGTCGCTGTTGCAGACGGGTGACCCGCCGCTGTTGCTGTACGTGGAGG
>JBEVLR010000116.1:0-14665 GCA_040509075.1 Burkholderiaceae bacterium
CAGGCCGGGATCGGGCGCCCGGGCGCTCAGGCGCGCGCGTCGCCCCACCGCAGCGTGCTGCCCTCGTCGCCGGGATAGGTCGTGTTGCCGTGGCGATCGACGCAGTAGTGCGGGGAAACGATCATATCTTCCAGCACGGCGCCTTGGGACAAGCGCGTGTAGTCGAACAAGATGCTGCGCACCAATTTGCTGTCTTTGCGCAGCACGCACCCGTTGCCGAGCCAGGCCGGGCCGACGATGGTGGCGCCCGGCTCGATGTCGCTGGACGACCCGATGTAGCACGGGCCGGTGATGTCGACCTGGTCGAAATCGACGCGCGTGTTCAGCCCCACCCAGACGCCGGGGCGCACTTCGCGGCCCGGCATGTCCATCTGCGCGACCTCGCCGCGCAGCACGCGCTGGCAGACCGCCCAATAATCGGTGACGCGGCCGATGTCGATCCAGTTGAACCAGCGGGTCTGCGCGTAGAAAGGCAAGCCCTTCTCCGCCATCAGCGGGAACAGCTCGCCGCCGATGTCGAACGTCTTGTCGGACGGGATCAGATCGAAGACCTGCGGCTCGAAGATGTAGATGCCCGTGCTCGCCTGACGCGACTTGGCGGCCTCGGGCGCCGGTTTTTCCTGGAATTCGGTGATGCGGCCCTGCTTGTCGCTGACGACGACGCCGTAGTTCTTCACTTCCTCCAGCGGCACTTCCAGCGTGACGACGCTGGCGAGCGCCGACTTGCTGCGGTGCTCGTGCAGCGCCGCGCCGATGTCGAGGTCGATGACCGCGTCGCCGCACAGCACGATCGTCGTCTCGTCGAAGAAGCCGCTGTGGTCCTGGATCTTGCGCATGCCGCCGGCCGAGCCCATCGGCTTGGGCACGATGTCGCCGTGGTCGCGCTTGCCCTCGAACGAATAGCCGATCTCGACGCCCCAGCGCGCGCCGTTGCCGAAGTAGTTCTCGATCTTCCAGTGCGTGTAGGCCACGTTGATCATGATCTCCTTGACGCCGTAGCGCGCGAGATGCTCGATCAGGTACTCCAGCACCGGCTTGCCCAGGATCGGGATCATGGGCTTGGGCATGTATTTGGTCAGCGGGCGCACCCGGGTGCCCTGCCCGGCGGCGAGGATCATGGCTTTCGCCATCGTGGTTCCTTTGGTCGAAGGTGGTTTGGACGAAGCCGTCCGGCTTCGTCTGTCGTTTGCGGGACACGACGGTCCCGCCGAAAGGGCCTGCTGGCAAATGTCGGGCCCGTCGGCGATTGTCTCAGGTCGATCGTGACGGCCGTGTAGGCGGCCATCCCGTTTTCAGGGGGGGCCCGCCGCGGGAAGACAGCAGCAGCACCATCGCGACGACCCCCTCGGCGGCGCAAGCCGTTTCCAGCCTCAGCAGCGGCGGGGCCAGGAAAAACGCGAGCAGCCCGGCGGCCGCGGCCAGCGCGAGCGCGGCCGCCTGCAGCGGCGCGCCGCCGCCGCGCGGGGAGGCCCGCGCCGAGAAAAAGCCGACGATCCGCCGCGCCGCCCCCAGCACCGCGATCACAAGCAGCGCCGTGGCCAGCGCCCAGGCGGGGACGCCCCAGTCCGAGCCGGAAAATCGTTCCAGCAATCCGAGTGCGGCGTAGTGCAGCGGCACGATCAGCAAACTGGCGGGGCCGCGCAGCATCAAGCCGCGGGCGGCGGGCGCGTCGATCGCCGCCAGCCACGACGCGACCAGCCAGGCCGCCGCGACGACCGCGACGGCGAACAGGAAATACGCGAGCGACACCGAGCCCCAGCGGTGCACGATCGCCCCCCGCGCGGCCATCGCGCCGGCCGCCGCGAAACCGAGGGCGGCCACCGCGGCGGCCAGCCAACGCTCCCGGGACGGCGCCCGCGCAGGCGCGGATCCGGCCGGTTCGCAGAGCGGGGCCGCCGGCGCGCGTTGCCGGACGGCGCCCCCCATCAGGAACCCGAGCAACGGGAACGCCAACCACGGGCACAGGGGATACGAGACGCCGTCGACGAAGCCGATGCCGGTCAGGAACGCGAGCGCGGGCTCGTCGGCGATCGACGCGCGCAGCCACGGCGCCAGCGCGAAGCGGACGACGAGGACGAGCGCGAGCAGGAAAGCCGCGGCGGCGGCCGGGCGGCGGCCGCGCTTGACGCCGTGGAGAACGGCGGTCGAGACGGCCGCGAAGCCGAAGAAATCGAAGCCGATCAGCGACCCGCCGCCCCAGTTCATGAACGCATCCGCCAACAGCAGCAGCAGCACCTTGCGCACCATGCCGGCGAGCGCTTCGGCGCGCGCGCCGGACAGGCCGGTGCCGACGCCGGTCGCGAAGAAGAACAACGCCGGCGCCGCGCTCGCCGCGAACACCAGGCCGCCTTGCGGCCCGACATGGCTCGCGACCTTGCCGAGCAACTGGTAGCCCGCATGGTTGACGACCATCAGGATCGCCGCGATGCCGCGGAAGAGGTCGAGCTGCCGGCTTCTTTCGGACGCGGTCATGTCTTGCGCGGGCCGTCCGCCCGAAGGCGTTCCGGCGGGGTCATAGCTCCTTCAACGCCATCGCCGCCGCATCCTTGGCCGACAGCCGCGGAGGCTCGCCCAGGTCGGGCCACGCGATCGCCAGGTCGGGGTCGTCCCAGCGCACCGCACCCTCGTCGGGGGGGGAATAGAACTCGGTCGTCTTGTAGAGGAAGTCGGCCGTCCCGGTCAGCACCAGGAAGCCGTGCGCCAGGCCGGGCGGCACCCACAGCTGGCGATGGTTCTCCGCGTTCAGCTCGCAGCCGACCCAGCGGCCGAAAGTGGGGCTGCCGCGGCGGATGTCCACCGCCACGTCGAACACGGCGCCCGAGACGACCCGCACCAGCTTGCCCTGCGCCTTGTCCCCCTTCTGGAAATGCAGTCCGCGCAGCACGCCGCGCGCCGAGCGGGAATGGTTGTCCTGGACGAAGCTCACGCGGTGGCCGACGGCGGCGTCGAACGCGTCCTGGTTGAAGCTTTCGAAGAAGAAGCCGCGGGCGTCGCCGAACACCTTCGGCTGCAGGATCAGCACGCCGTCGATGGCAGTCGTTTCAACATTCATGGCAAAGGATTCGCAAGGGGAAGGGCGCGGGTCAGAACACGCGTTCGGCGAGCAGGCGCTGCAGGTATTGCCCGTAGCCGCCCTTGGCCAGCGGGGCCGCGAGCGCGGCGAGCTGCGCGTCGTCGAGCCATTTCCGCCGCCAGCAGATCTCCTCCGGGCAGCAGGCCTTCAGCCCTTGGCGCTTTTCCAGCGTGTGCACGAACTGGCTGGCCTCGAGCAGCGAATCGTGCGTGCCGGTGTCGAGCCAGGCGTCGCCGCGGCCGAGGATCTGCACGTCGAGCTTGCCGGCGTCGAGGTAGCGGCGGTTCAGGTCGGTGATCTCCAGCTCGCCGCGCGGGCTGGGCGCGAGCGCCCTCGCGTGCGCGACGACGTCGCCGTCGTAGAAATAAAGCCCCGTCACCGCATAGCGGCTCTTGGGCTTGGCGGGCTTTTCCTCGAGGCTGACCGCGCGCCCCGCGGCGTCGAACTCGACGACGCCGTAGCGCTCGGGATCATGCACCGGATAGGCGAAGACGGTGGCGCCGTGCGGGCGCGCGGCCGCGGATTCGAGGCGGCCGCCGAGGTCGTGGCCGTAGAAGATGTTGTCGCCCAGCACGAGCGCGCTCGGCGCGCCGGCGAGGAACTCCTCGCCGATCAGGAAGGCCTGCGCCAGGCCGTCCGGGCTGGGCTGCACCGCGTAGCGCAGGTCGATGCCCCAGCGCTTGCCGTCACCCAGCAATTGCTCGAAGCGCGGCGTGTCCTGCGGCGTGCTGATGACGAGGATCTCGCGGATGCCCGCGAGCAGCAGCACGCTCAGCGGGTAATAGATCATCGGCTTGTCGTAGACCGGGATCAGCTGCTTGCTGATCGCCAGCGTGGCCGGGTGCAGCCGAGTGCCGGATCCCCCGGCGAGGATGATGCCTTTGCGGTTCATGCGGATTCCTGAGTCAGTATTTCGTCGAGCATGCGACGCACGCCGAATTCCCAGTCCGGCAGGCCCAGGCCGAAACGTTCGCGCAACCGGCGGGTGTCCAGGCGGGAGTTCAGCGGGCGCTGCGCCGGGGTCGGATACGCGCTGGTGGGGATCGGCCGCAGCGCCTGCGCCGGCAGCGCCAGCGCGACGCCGCGCGCCCGCGCCGCTTCGATCACGAGCCGCGCATAGCCGTGCCAGCTCGTCGCGCCGGCGGCCACCGCGTGGTAAGTGCCCGCCAGCTCGGGCGCCGCGCGCGCGGCGCGGAACATCAGCGCCGTCAGGTCGGCGAGCAGGTCGGCGCCGGTGGGCGCGCCGATCTGGTCGTCGATCACGTTCAGCTCGGTCCTGGCCGCCGCCAGCCGCAGCATGGTCTTCGCGAAATTGCCGCCGCGCGCCGCGTAGACCCAACTGGTGCGCAGGATCAGGTGGCGGCAACCGCTCGCGCGGATCCGCTCCTCGCCCTCGAGCTTGGTGCGGCCGTAGACCGACAGCGGCCCCGTCGCGGCCGATTCGTCGCGCGGCCGGTCGCCCGAGCCGTCGAACACGTAGTCGGTGCTGTAGTGCACCAGCCAGGCGCCGGACGCCGCGGCGCCGCGCGCCAGCACGCCGACCGCATCGGCGTTGATCGCCTGCGCGAGCGCCGGCTCGGATTCGGCCTTGTCGACCGCGGTGTGCGCCGCGGCGTTCACGATCAGCTCGGGCCGCACCGCGGCGACGGTGGCGGCCAGCGACTCGGGCGCCGAAAAATCGGCGGCGTGCCCGCGGCTGCGGAAATCGAGCGCGACCACGTCGCCCAGCGGCTGCAGCGACCGCTGCAGCTCCCAGCCGACCTGGCCGTCGCATCCGAACAGGAGGATCTTCATTTCGTGTACTGGGCCGTGACCCAGTCGCGGTAGGCGCCGCTCTGCACGCCGGCGACCCATTCCGGGTTCGCGAGATACCACTGGACCGTCTTGCGCAGCCCCGTCTCGAAAGTTTCCTTGGGCCGCCAGCCGAGCTCGGTGGCGAGCTTGGCGGCGTCGATCGCGTAGCGGCGATCGTGGCCGGGGCGGTCTTTCACGAAAGTGATCAGGCGTTGGCGCGGGCCGGCGGGGTCGGGCCGGAACTCGTCGAGCAGCGCGCAGATGCCGCGCACGATCTCGAGGTTGGTCTTCTCGTTCTCGCCGCCGACGTTGTAGGTTTCGCCGACGCGGCCGCCGGCCAGCACCGTGCGGATCGCCGAGCAGTGGTCCTTGACGAACAGCCAGTCGCGCACGTTGAGCCCGTCGCCGTAGACGGGCAGCGGCTTGCCGGCGAGCGCGTTGACGATCACCAGCGGGATCAGCTTCTCCGGGAAATGCAGCGGGCCGTAGTTGTTCGAGCAGTTGGTCGTCAGCGTCGGCAAGCCGTAGGTGTGGTGCCAGGCGCGCACCAGGTGGTCGCTGGCGGCCTTGCTCGCCGAGTACGGGCTGTTGGGCTCGTACGGATGCGTTTCGGTGAACGGGGCGGCGCCGGGGGTCAGCGAACCGTAGACTTCATCGGTGCTGACGTGCAGGAAGCGGAACGACGCCTTCTCGTCGCCTTCCAGCGCCGCGTGGTGGGCGCGCGCCGATTCGAGCAGGTTGAACGTGCCTTCGATGTTGGTCTTCAGGAACGCGCCGGGCCCGAGGATGGAACGGTCGACGTGGCTCTCGGCCGCGAAATTCACGATCGCCCGCGGGCGGTGCTCGGCCAGCAGCGCGTCGACCAGCGCGCGGTCGCCGATGTCGCCGTGCTTGAACACGTGGCGCGGATCGCCCTGCAGCGGCTCCAGGTTCGCGAGGTTGCCCGCATAGGTCAGGGCATCGAGCGTGAGCACGTGCTCGTCGTGGTTCTCGAGCCAGTCGAGGACGAAATTGCTGCCGATGAAGCCGGCGCCGCCGGTGACCAGGATCATGATGTTTCCGTTCGATTTCTCAGGGGGCGCGCCGGCAAGGCGGCGTGCCGGGGCCTAGTATCGCCGAGCCGGTGTCCGCACCCGCCCTGGCCGGCGCCCGGCCGGCGCGGGCGGCGCGCGGCGGACGCGGAACCCGCGCGGACGCTTCGAAAGCGCTTCGGACGCCCCCCCGCGCCGCGGCGTCCGCGGCCGCGGACGCGCTCAGGCCGGCGGGCTCGCGAAGAATTCGCGGTCGACCGCCGGCGTCTTGAGCCGAAACCGCCGCAACGCCCGCCACGTGCGGCGCGGGCTCTTCAGCACCCAGCGGTTCAACAGGAAAGTGCGCAGCACCGAGGACGACCGGCTGTGCGAGCCGGCATGGCCGATGCGGTAGACGGCGCCGATGAACGGCAGCGGCGCCAGCGGCGTCCCGCGGGCGGCGAGGTCGTCGGCGATGTAGATGTGGCTTCCCAGCATGCGCTTGACGTAGGCGACGCCGGCTTCGTCGTCGCCGATGCCGAGATCGATCAGGTCGGCGCGCACGACGTGCGACGTGCCGCAATACTTGTGGAAGTTGTCGTGCACGTACAGCAGCCGGCCGCCGGTGCTCCACACGTAGCCGGCCCCGAAGTGCCACCCGGGCTGCCCCGCGGCCCGCCCCACGAAACCGGCCACGCCGCGGCCGACGAAGTCGTCGTCGTCCACCACCATGAAGTAGTCGGTGGGCCCGGCGGCGCGCATGCCGGCCAGGATCCGCCGCCCTTTGTCCAGCCGGACGGCGTCGCGATAGGTTTCCAGATCGGCGGACTCCGGGTCGTGGAACGGGTTCGGCGGGAAGGTGACCCGATGGACGCGCACCTTGGCCGGGAATTCCGGCAGCCGCGCGCCTTCGTTCGCGACGATCACCGCCTGCCAGCGCGGATCGTCCTGGCCCGCCAGCGTGCCGACGGTGGACCGCAGGTAGTCGACGAGCTGGAGCCAGTCGCGCGCGTTGTCCTGATGGCGGACGGGGATGATGAAGGTCAGCAAGATGTCACGCCTCGGGAACTCGGACGGGTGCGGGGGTGTCGTCGGACGCCGGCGCCGGCCGCACCGGCTCCGCAGCGCCGCGATTCGAACCTGGATCGCCGGTCGCGGACAGCCGGGCGCCCAGGCGCTTGCCCAAGCGGATGCCGGGCAGCTCGATCCAGCGATAGGCGGCCTGCGACAGCAAGTAGGTCAGCGCGATCGTCGAGGCCGCGGTGAAGGCGATCGCCTGGCCGGGGGTGAACGCGGACATGCGCACGCACAGCACCATCGCGGCCTGCAGGACGGGCATGTGCAGCAGGTAAGTCGAATAGGACGGGTTGCCGAGATGCTTGGCCAGGCGCGAATCGAACAGCGCGGCGAACAGCCGTTCGAAGGCGCCGCGCGCGCGGGAGCGTCCGGCCCGAACCAGCGACGCGCCGAAGAAGACGCCCCACAGCACGACCGCCTCGCCCGCGGGCCGCACCCGCAGCCAGTACGCCGCCAGGATCAGCACCGCCACCCAGGAGCCGGCGCCCCAGGCCCGGGTCACGGCCAGCCGGCAGAGGATGCCGATCGCGAAATACGGCCCCGCGGCGGGCAGGAAGCTGGGCAGGAAGAACTCGCCGAAACGCTGTTCGATGGACAGCTTGTAGAGGACGACGCAGGCCAGCGCCAGCGCGATCGACGCCCACCGCCGACGCGCCGCCCAGACCACCAGCGGCGCGACCAGGTAGAACTGCCATTCGAGGGACAGGCTCCAGGCCGATTTGAGGAACATGGAAGGCGAGTCGAACAGGACATTGTTCGGAACCACGCCATGCAACATGACGAGATGCAACAGCAAATATTCGTAGAGATGCGCTCCGGTCGCCTTGAAATCCATTTCCCGGTGATCGAGGTTCGGCACCTGGAAGACGTGCTGCGTCGCATGGGCGGCGATCCCGTCCGCACCAAGAAAAAACCGGTACATCAGGAACGTCGTGAAGACCCCCGCGGCGAAGGCCAGGAAATAAATGGGGTAGATGCGCAAGAAGCGGCGGGCGATATACAAGCGGTAGGGCTCATGCTTCTCGATCAACAGATGGGTGATGACGAAGCCGCTGAGAATGATGAACACCGTCACCGCGCCGGATCCCATATCGTTCAACCTGCCGAGTCCATAGCTCGTCTGGGCGCCGGTGAACAGCGTGATGTGGTCGATCACGACCATCCACGCGAGCCACCCGCGCAAGCCGTCCAGGCCCCGGAACCTGAACATCCGCGCTCCGCCGCCGCCCGCCGGGTTCATTGCGCCCGCCCGTCGAAATAGCCGCGGTACCAGGCCACGAACCGGCCGATGCCCACCTGCAGCGAAGTCTGCGGCGAAGCGCCGATCCAGGCGCGCAGCGCCGACACGTCGGCATGCGTGGCGACGACGTCGCCCGGCTGCATCGGCTGGGGGTCGCGGACGGCCGGGACGCCGAGCGCGCGTTCGATCGTGCCGATGAACTCGTCGAGCCCCACCGGATCCTGGTTGCCGATGTTGAACACGCGGTACGGCGCGCGCGAACGCGCCGGGTGCGGCGCCCGCGGATCGAAGGCCGCATCCGGCTCGGCGGGCTTGTCGAGCACGGCGACGACGCCGTCGACGATGTCGTCGATGTAGGTGAAGTCGCGCATCATCTTGCCGCCGTTGAAGACGGCGATCGGCTTGCCGGCGAGGATGTCGCGCGTGAACGAGAAATAGGCCATGTCCGGCCGACCCCATGGGCCGTAGACCGTGAAGAAGCGCAGGCCGGTGGTCGGCGTGCCGTACAGGTGGCTGTAGGTGTGCGCCATCAGCTCGTTGGATTTCTTGGTGGCCGCATAGAGGCTGACCGGGTGGTCGACGCCGTCGCCCTCCGAGAACGGCAGCTTCGCGTTGCCGCCGTAGACGCTGGAGCTGCTCGCGTAGACCAGGTGCGCCACGGGATGGCGGCGGCACGCTTCGAGCACGTTCAGGAAGCCCGACAGGTTGGCCTGGCCATACGCGAGCGGGTTGGCGATCGAATGGCGCACGCCCGCCTGCGCGGCCAGGTGCACCACGCGGTCGGGGCGTTCGCGCGCGAACAGCGCGTCGAGCGCCGCGGGGTCGGCGATGTCCATCTTTTCGAACCGGAACGCCGCCGCCCGCGGATCATGGGCCAGTTGCTCGAGCCGCGCGGCCTTGAGCGCCGGCGGGTAGTAGGCGTTGAGGCTGTCGATGCCCACGACCTCGTCGCCGCGCGCCAGCAGGCGCCGCGCCACGTGCATGCCGATGAAGCCGGCGGCGCCGGTGACGAGGACTTTCATGGCCGGCGGTGCGCGTGCAGGCGTCGATGCGGCCCGGCCACTCGGCTCGACCCTCCCGGGCGGCGGCGGCAACGCCGCCGGGGGGCGCCCATGGGGACATGCGGCTGCGCCGCCTTCCCGGCCCCCCCGCGGGCGGCGGATGGGCCGGCCGGGCCGGGGGCGCTCATAGGCGCCAGACCCGCAGGCCGCGCGCGGCCAGCTCGCGCTCGGGGAACGCCGCCTTGACGTCGATGAAGCACGCGCCGCCGACCAGCCGCGCGGCGATCTGGTCGGCGCCGAGCGCGCGGTACTCGCGGTGCGCCACGGCCGCCACGATCGCCTCGGCGCGCGGCAGGTCGTCCCAGCCGCTGAGCTCGATGCCGTATTCGTGCAGCGCCTCCGCGGCGTCGGCCTGCGGATCGTGCACGAACACGTCGACGCCGTAGGTCTTGAGCTCGTTGATGATGTCGACGACCTTGCTGTTGCGCAGGTCGGCGCAGTCTTCCTTGAACGTCAGGCCCAGCACGGCGACGCGCGCGCCCTTGATCGCGCTGCCGGCGGCGATCATCTGCTTGACCGTCTGCTCGGCGATGAACTTGCCCATGCCGTCGTTGATGCGCCGGCCGGCGAGGATCACCTGCGGGTGGTAGCCCAGCGTCTCGGCCTTGTGCGTCAGGTAATACGGGTCGACGCCGATGCAGTGGCCGCCGACCAGGCCCGGCTTGAACTTCAGGAAGTTCCATTTCGTGCCGGCGGCTTCGAGCACTTCGGAGGTGTCGATGCCCACCTTGTCGAAGATGATCGCGAGCTCGTTCATCAGCGCGATGTTCAGGTCGCGCTGCGTGTTCTCGATCACCTTGCAGGCCTCGGCCGCCTTGATGCTGGAACAGCGGTGCACGCCCGGCTCCACGATGCGCTCGTACAGCGCGGCGACGCGGTCCAGCGTCTCGGGCGTGTCGCCCGCGACCACCTTGATCACGTTGGTCAGCATATGCTCGCGGTCGCCGGGGTTGATGCGCTCCGGGCTGTAGCCGACGAAGAAATCCCGCTTCCACCGCTTGCCCGACGCGCGCTCGAGCTCGGGGATGCAGACCTCCTCGGTCGCGCCGGGGTAGACGGTCGATTCGTAGACCACGATCGCGCCCGGCTTCAGCGACGGCCCGATCGCGCGCGAGGCGCCGATCAGCGGGCCGAAATCGGGGATGTGCGCGTGGTCGACGGGCGTCGGCACCGCGACGATCACGACATCGGCCGCGCCCAGGTCCGCGGCCCGCGACGTGTATTCGGCGTGCACGGCCAGCGCCATCTCGGCGTCGGGGATCTCGCGCGACGGATCGGTGCCGGCGCGGCATTTCTCGACCTTGTCGGCGACGATGTCGAAACCGATGGTGCGGCCGAGCTTGCCGAACTCGACGACGAGCGGCAGGCCCACGTAACCCAGGCCAACGACGGCGACGACGGTCATCTGGTGGTCCTCTCGGCGTGGAAGGTCAATCGAAACGCACCTGCGCGGAGCAGGTGTAGATCATGTTGGTGTAGCCCGGCGCGACGATGTGGAGCGATGCGTCGGACGTCCGCGACTCGTGCGTCAGGCCGCAGCTCAGGTTCGCGATCCGGGTCGGCGCGTAGTTGACGGTCAGGCCGACGGCGGTCGTCCGGTTCGAGCCGCTGACGGCCACGGCCTGCGCGCCGCCCGTCGTCGCGGGGATCACCGAATCGCCGTACTTGCGTTGCGCATACTGCCCGGTGGCGACGAGCGATACCTTGGCCGTGAGCTCGTAGGACACCGCCAGGTGCCCGGCGTCGTTCAGGGAGCGCCCGGACAGGTTGGCCGAGGCGTTCGGCCCGTTGGAGGTGTCCGAATTGGTGTCGCGGGCGAGGCCGAGGTTGACCTTGAAATGCGACGGCGGCGACCACGACCAATTCAGCGCGCCGTTGACGAAGTTGCGCGGCGCCCCGACGTCCGTGCGCTCGCTGGTGTAGCCGACGCTGGCGTTGAACGAGCTGTTGCCGCTGGCGCGCCACCGCGTGGTGGCGTTGACCGTGCGCAGGTTGAACGAATCCGCGCTGCCGTTGACCAGGAAATTCGGATATTCGCCGCGCGTGTAGTTCGCCGTCAGGCCGAACGACAGGTCGGGGCTGGTGGAATAGCTCGTCCCGCCGGAGACCGTCCATTGGCGCTGGTCGTTGGCCTGGAAGCCGGGGTCGGAATAATGGCGGCGCGTCGCGTCGAACCCGCTGAACAGGCTCCACCGTGCCATCCCGCCCAACTTGAGCTGGGCGGACAGGTGGTCGTCGGTTTCCTGGTTGTGCGTCGACGAGGCCACCGGGCCGTTCGCGGTCAAGACCTCGCCGTCGAACCCATAGAAATACTGGCGCCGCCGGGTGTCGGCGGCCAGCGTGCCCGACAGGTCGCCCGGGACGCTCCATTCGAAAGTGCCGCCGAGGGAATAGCCGTTGCTGTCGGAGGTCTTCAGGCTCTTGTAGCGGTTCAGGTTGAAGTCCGCGAAGCCCACCAGGCGGTCGCGGCCGAGCGGCTGGTCCAGCGAGGCGCGGAAATCGGTGGTGGAGATCCAGTCGCCCTGCCGCGCGGCATCCGGGGAGCGGTAGACGTTGCTCAAGTGCTGCACGGTCTCGGCGGCCGACAGCGCGTAAGGCGTCAGGTCGGCGTGCGCGGCGCCGGCCGCCAGCAGCAGGCACGCGGGCGACCAGGCGGCCGCAGTCTTGTGGTTCATGGAGCCTTCTTTCCGTGATGGGGACGGCGCGTCCGCACTTCTCAGCCGCGCATCGAGGCGGCGGCCGGGCCGAACGGATCCTTGTACCGGCCCAGCCGGTCGAGGATCATCCACCAGACGAAGCGTGAGCTGCGCACGTAGCGCATCGCATAGCGGCCCGGTTCGGTCGCGACGCGGTAGCTCCACTCCAGGCCGATGCGGCGCAGCCAGACCGGCGCGCGCTTGACGGCGCCCGCCTCGTAGTCGATCGAGGCGCCCACGCCCATCATCACGCGCACCCGCGGCAGGCGGTCGCGGACGGCGGCGATCCAGATCTCCTGCTTCGGCGCGCCGAGCCCCACCAGCAGCGTGTCGGCGCCGCTCGCGTCGATCATCCGCACCACGTCGGCGATCTCCTGCGGATCATCGACGAAATTCATCGACGGCCCATGCGCGCCGACCACCAGCTCGCGCCCCGCCTTGGCGTTCATCGCGTCGCGCGCGACCTGCGCGACGCCCGGCTTGGCGCCGAGCAGGAAGATCCGCGTCGCCGAAGCCGCCCGTCGCGGGCTGCACAGCGCCGGGACGATGTCGGAGCCGGGCAAGCGGTGCCGCACCGGGCGGCCGAGCAGGCAAAGCACGAGGCGGATGTAGTGGCTGTCGACCGTGATGACGTCGGCCGAACGGTAGGCCGAGCGGAAGGCGGGGTTGTACTGCAGGTGGTACAGGTGATCCGGATTGACCGTGAAGACCACGCCCCCGGCCGAGTCGAGCCGATGCAGCAGTTCGTCCATGGACAGGTCGTCCGCCCACACGTTCAGCAAGGGCTGACGTTTTCCGTGCATCGCGTGCTCATTCATGACGGCGCCCGGCTCCTCGATCGCGCCGATGAGACGGGCGTTGTCTTCGCGGCACTGTGGTGTGTACATGGTCGGCGCTCCCGGAACCGTCTCGCTGCGTTGATCGCGCCGTCGCGCAGGCGCGCGACGTCGGCGCGCTGCAGCGGCCATTTTGCCATGGGGACGATCGACTCGACCGGCTCCCGCGGCCCGCCGGCGGCCGATCCCCCTGTTTCGGGGAGATCGGCGGCGGGCCCGCGCACCGCGTTCAGCCGAGCCGCCCCAGCACGCGGCGCGCCCTCGCGAGGCCGCGATAGGCGATCGGCGGCATCCATTCCTTCAGGTATTCCTCGACGCGGAACTTGCGGGCTTCGGCCTTGTCCCGGGCGGAGTCGTTGGGGCGCGACACGTACATCGTCGACCGCTTGGGCGTTTCGTTGTAGATCGCGCGCGAGGCCGAATAGTAGTAGAGCGCGATGGACTTGCGCGTCATGTCGGGCGGGATCTCCAGCGGATCGGGATGCCCGTGCCAGGTGTCGGCCTCGGTGCTGAAGACCACGCACCGGTTCAGCAGCGGCGCGATCTTCTGGACGCACCGCTTCATGTCGCGCGACCACAGCTCGAGGTGGCCGAGCCATTCGTCCTTCCACTCGGGATTCAGGTAGATCAGCAGGTTGAGCCGGCGCTGCACGTGCAGCTGGTCGTTGATCCGGAAATCGGCGTGGACGCCGAGCCGGCCGCCGCGCGAGATCTCGTGGAAGCCGCCCCCGAGGAAATAAGGATCGGGGAGCAGCCCGTCGATCCCGGTCAGGCCTTCGAGGAACTGCAGCATCGGGCGCGAGTTGAAGAACTGGAACAGCTCGCGCGCGTAACGGTCGCAATCCTCCGGCATGATCTGCCGCTTGTGCTCGCCGCCGTAGCCGATGTTGAAGACGCCGTCGCTCTTGCGCTCGCCCGTCGGGAAATGCCGCAGCACTTCGCGGATCAGCGGCTCGGGCAGGAAATCGTCGAGCACGACGTGCGGGAAGGGCGACGCGTTGGCGTAGTCCTCGCGGAACAGGTCGCCCAACGAACGCGCTTCGGCCGGATCGAGGCGGAATCCGTCTTCGCCGTCCACGGGGAGCGTGGCGCGGGGGACGTCGACTATCGGGTTCATTTCGGAAATTCCTTGGTGCAGGGTTCTGGGCGGACGGGGTCACGGCTTGTCGCGGTCGGTGCGCACCCATTGCGTCTGGCGCTTGATGACGAAGCGCAGATACATCGGAATTTTAGCGGCGATGTACCACGGCACGCGCAGGAGTTCGGTCAGGCGCACCAGGTCGCGGCCGCGGATCGACCAGGCCCACAGCGCCGACAGCGCGAACAGCGCCAGCGGCACCGAGGCGAACGCGGCGGCGCCGCCGCCCGCGCCGAGCGCCCAGGCGCCCAGCGACGACATCCACGCCAGCGCGACGACGCCCCCCAGCATCGCCAGCGGCGGCACCGCCAGGTCGAGGGCGAGGCCGAGCAGCGCGCCGTCCCGGCGCCGCGCCGCCTGCGTCAGAAGCCGCGGCGCTTCCTGCAGGATCATCGACAGATGGCCGTGTTCCCACCGCGTGCGCTGGGTGCGGGTCGCGGCGGCGCCGTCGGGGAACCGGCTGGTCACGAGCGCGCGTTCGCAGAAAACGGGCGGCCGCCCCTGCAGCGCCAGGTCGATGCCGAGCTTCATGTCTTCGACGATGGAGGCGTTGGCCAGCGCGGCGGCGCGCAGCATGTCCCACGAGAACGCCATGCCCGTGCCCATCAGCTGGCACGGCATCCCGAGGCGGCGCCCGCCCGACGGACGCGCCCAGTTCCGCACCCGCCAGGCGAATTCGGCGAGGCGGCGGGGCAAGCCGGCGCCGGGCGGCGCGAGCATCAGGTAGAGCGCCTGCACGG
>JBEVLR010000117.1:0-18382 GCA_040509075.1 Burkholderiaceae bacterium
GAGCAGGCTATCCGTCGCCACATCGAGATCAACAACGCGGCCCCCAAGCCGTTCATCTGGTCGAAAACTGCCGAAGACATCTTCGCGAGCGTCGAGCGGTTTTGTCATCGAACTTCGGACTCACGACACTAGGTGCTTTTTTCTTGTCTGATCGATGGATCGCCCGTCGGCGTGCCCGAGGGCCTGGCGATCACCTATCCCGGCTGTCATGTCTACGACGCGACGCGGCGGGCATCGCCGGCGTTGAGCCTGGTCGTCGACGCCTTGCGGCCTCGGCCGGCCTGAACGGGGGCGGCCCGTCCGGCTCCGGGGGCGTCGCGGCGATTTCGCGGACGCGCCGGCGCGCGGCGACGGGCTTGCGATGCGGCCGCCGCCCTCGTGCGGTCGCGACGAATCCTCTCGTTTTCCCTCGTGCACAATCGGACGAAAGGCGATTGAAAGCGTCCGGACTTCAGTATGCTCGGCGGTTGCCGCGTTGGCGGCCTCGCGTCGGGCATCGGCACCATGCCCGCGGCGCATCCCCAGAAAACCGATTCACAGGAGAACTTCCCCGATGGAGATCACCGGCATGCTGCACGGCGCGCGCCTGCTCGAATTCGCGGGCTTCCCCGCCACCGAAGTGCTCGGGCCCGACGCGAGCGAAGAGGCCATCAAGGCCTTGATCGACCGGCACGGCACGATCTTCATCAAGCCGGTGTTCAAGGGCGGCATCGGCAAGAAGGGCAAGGCCGGCCTGCTGGGCCGGGCGCGCGACCTGCAGACCGCGCTCGCCGAGAAGGAGCGGCTCTACTTCGTGGAGCACCAGGTGGGCCACGTGCGCGCGAAGGCCAACGGCGTGACCTTCGAGGCCGGTGTCCCCGCCGAGCACGAGGTGTATTTCTCGATCACCGACTCCACCCATTTCCGCGCCCCGACGATGACGCTGACCCACCGCGGCGGCATGGACATCGAAGAGATCGACAAGCACGAAGTGGCGCAGGTGCCGTTCGATCCGCTGACGGGCCTGAAGGCCTTCGTCGTGGCGAACGCGCTGACCGAGATCGGCGCGCCGCGGGAGATCATCTCGCCGCTGGTGCAGCAACTGCCCAAGCTGTGGGAGCTGTTCCACAACTTCGGCATGACGACGCTCGAGCTCAACCCGATCCGCATGCGCGAAGACAAGAAGGGGCGGCTGACCCCGGTGGCCTGCGACTTCAAGTGCGGTTTCGACCGCGACGATCCGCGCTGGCTGCGCCTGAACCTGCCGGCGCAGCTGTTCGCCGCCGACTACTCGCCGTTCGAGCAGGAGATCAACACGCTGCGCACGCACCAGGGCCAGAGCGACGTCTACGTGATCAACCGCCGCGGCACCATTCTCGCGCCGACCTTCGGCGGCGGCGCCAACTCGCTGGTCACCGAGATGCTGGGCGACGACGCGATCATCAGCTCCGACTTCGGCGGCAATCCGCCTTACGAGAAGATGAAGGCGGTCGCGCGCATCTGCTTCAAGCATTGGCTCGCGCAGGCCAACGTGCTGTTCATCATCGGAGGCAAGAGCAACAACACCGACATCTTCGAGACGCTGCGCGCGATGGCCGACGCGTTGCGCGAACACTTCAGCGCGCACGGCCCGACGCCGCTCTACGTGGTCATCGGCCGCGGCGGCCCGAACCTGGTGCGCGGCATGGGCGCCTTCCGCGACACCTGCGACGCGCTCGGCCTGCCGTACCGGCTGTTCGGCTTCGATTCCGACATGAGCGAGGTGATCCAGTTCGCCCGCCGCGTCAACGGCTGGATGAACGCCGGCGGCCGCGCGCAGATCGCCGCGCGCCTGGGCCTGCCCGCCGCCGCGCCGGCCACCGTCGACTGAAATCCCGAGGGACACCCATGCAATCCAACCGTTGGCAAGGCGTCGGCCACAACACCGGCGTCGGCAGCTTCAAATACTACGTGGGCGTCGGCTCGCTGAACCAGATCGCGTCGCGCGAGGACCGGGTCTGCGTGCTCAACATCCTCGGCGGCGAATCGCGCGAAGTGACGCCCGTCAGCCACACCTACTCGGGCGGCAACGTGGTGTGCGGCACGGCGCCCGGCAAGGCCGGCGCGGTGCTGGAGACCGAGCTCGGCGACATCCCCGTCTACAACAACGTGCGCGACGCGCTCGCGGCGGGCCACCGCTTCAACTGCGGCGTCGTCTACCTGCCGCCGTCGGCCGCGCGCGACGGCGTGGCCGAGCTGATCCGCGTCAACCCCGAGCTGCGCAAGATCTTCATCGTGACCGAGAAGATCTCGGTGCACGATGCGCGCGAGATCCGCGCGATGGGCCAGCAGAACGGCATCGACATCTTCGGCGCGAACGGTCTGGGCGTCGCCGATTCGTGGAGCCGCGTGCGCATCGGCGGCGCGCTCGGCGGCGACCGCCCGGGCGATTCGCTGCGGCCGGGCTCGATCGCGATCTTCTCGAACTCCGGCGGCTTCTCGACCACCATCGCGCAATACCTGCGCATGGCCGGCTGGGGCACGACGACGGTGGTGTCCAGCGGCAAGGACGTCTACATCCATTACGCGGCGCCGGAGTTCGCGTTCGCGCTCGCCAACGACGCGCGCAGCAAGGCCGCGGTGCTCTATTGCGAGCCGGGCGGCTACTACGAGCTCGACGCCCAGTTCAACAAGCCGGTCGTCGCCTGCGTGGTGGGCCGCTGGAAGAGCAAGCTCACGCGCGCGGTGGGCCATGCCGGCGCGATGGCGGGCGGGCACGACGACGCCGAAGCCAAGGAACGCTGGTTCATGGAGAAATTCGGCGTCGACGCGATCTTCACGCCCGACCGGCCGGTGTTCTCGACCAAGGGGGCGGTGGTCACCAACATCGCCCACATCCCCGAAGCGCTGTCGGCGGTGATGCGCGCGAACGCGACGATGCCCGATTTCTCGCCCGAGGGCAGCATGGCGCTGAAGGCCTGGTTCGGCTCGGACGAGGGGCTCGACCTTCCCGAGGCGTTGCGCGCGCCGGTGGTCGAGGCCGCGGCGCCCTACAACGAGCAGATCGAACAACTCAACAAGCAGATCGGCGGCGTGGTGCCCCGCCAGCCGATGAAGGACGCGTCGGGCGCGTCGCAGATGGATGCGCGCACGCAAGTCAGCAGCCTGCACGGCACCAGCATGCTGGAGGCGGCGACGCTGCCGTTCGAATCGCAGATCGCGCTCGCGCTACTCCACGACGCGGGCGGGGAGAACGACCGCAAGCTGATCGCGCCCGCCGTGGCGGCTTACGTCAACCTGCACGGCCGGCCGGAGCTGGCCGCCGCGCAGGCCAGCCGCGAGGCCGGCAACGCGCCGAACGCGGTGCTGGCCGCGGCCGCCGCGATCGTCGGCCCGCGCCGCCAGGAAGCGGCCCGCGAAGCCTTGACCTTCATCATCGAGCGCTTCCACGCCGCTCGCCTCGGCACGGAATTCGGCGCGTCGTTGAGCGAGCAGTTCGACATCGCGAGCGTCGACCTGGCGGGCGCTCCCGAGCTCACGACCGCGCAGCCGGACGCGCGCGCCGCCGCGTTGATGGCCGGCGTGCAGGCGCGCGGCGGCCGCTCGGTGTTCCTGCGCTGGCTGCGCGGCCTGCCCGGCCATCCGACGGAAGCGGCGGTGCTGGCGGCGATCTCGGCGACGCTCGCGTGGGGGCCGCTCAGCCGCAAGCGCATCTCGCGCAGCACCGCCGAGACCTTTCCGTGGTGGCTGCAGCTGTTCGGCACGCTGATCGGCGCGTCCACCGACGCCGCGCACCACGCGCCGGGCCGCTTCTGCGGCATCCCGGAAGAAGAGCTGATCGGCCGCGCCAGCCTCGGCGAAATCGCGTTCGCGGCGCTGCTGGGCCGCAAGCCCGGCGCCTCCGACCTGTTCACGTTCCAGACCCTGATGGGCCTGCTGCTCACGAACGGGCCGGGCGCCATTTCCGCGCAGGGCGCGAAGGGGGCGGTGTCGGCCGACGGCCCCGAACAGCCCGAGCGCGTGCAGCTGAACAAGGCGCTCGTCGGCTTCCTGACCCACACCGGCTACGCGCACGGCGGCAACGGCTACGAGGGCATCGCCTACCTGATGGCGCAGTTCCGCGGCACCGGCCTGAAGGATCCCGGCGCGCCCGATCATGGGCTCGATCTCGCCGCGCTGGCCAAGCGCGCCGTCGACAGCTATGCGGAATACAAGAGCCGCAAGAAGACGGCCGGCAGCGTCGACATCGCCAAGCTGCCCGGCGTCAACCACCCGGTGTTCAAGGACAAGCCGGTCAACACCGATCCGCGCGAGGTGTTCATCGCCCGCCTGTTCGAGGAACGCGGGCAGCACAACGTGTTCCACGCGTTCTACAAGGCGTTGGTCAAGCAGCTGTTCGAGGCCGGCGTCTCGCGCACCGTGTACTGCGTGAACGTCGATGCGGTGATCGCCGCGCTGCTGCTGAAGATGGTGTGGCAGCCGCTGCAAGCCGGCGAGATCGGCGAGAACGACCTGGAGCAGGCGGCGTTCACGATCTTCCTCTATCCGCGCATGCTGGGCTGCGCGGCGGAGATCGACGATCACCTGAACCGCGGGCGCAACATGGACACGCGCACCGCCGCGTCGCTGTGCACCTTCGTCGCCTGAGCCGTCCCGGCCCTTTCCTGCAGCCGTTTCGCGAGAGCCGCGCATGCCCCACTCCGAGCTCGTCGCCGATCTCTTCCACGCGTTCGCCGCCGAAAGCGGCGCTTTCCCCGCGATGACGCTGCGCGGCGGCGACGCGCTCGAGGCCGGCCGCGAGCCGCCGCCGTTCGACGTGATCGTCGATGCGGTGTCCGACGCCTACCTCGAGGCGCACCCGTGGGGCACCGGCTGCCTGGACGCCGCGTCGTGGCGCCATTACCTGCCGTTCATGATGGCGTATGCGCTGCGGCGCCCGGGCGAAGCCAGCGAAGTGACCGACGCGCTGCTCACCTCGCTGCGGCCGCCCGACCGCGATCCGCCGCGGCTGGGCTCGCTGTCCAAACCGCAGGAAACGGCGGTGCTGCGCTTCCTCGATGCCTTGGCCTACGGCGGCGGGACGGCCAGCGCGGACCTGGCGGTGCAAGTGCTCTCGGAGTGGTGGACGCCGCAGGCGATCCCGCGCGACCCGGCTGAATGACGCGGCGCCGCCGCGACGGTTCGCGCAGTCCGCGCCGGCCCGCGGATCTCAGTGCGCGGCCGTCCCCGGATCCGGCGCGCCCCAGTCGCCGCCCAGCGCCTTGTACAGCGCGACCAGGTCGGTCTGCGCGGCGACGGCGCTCTGCAGCGCCTGCCGGTCCGTTTGGCGCAGCTGCCGCTCGACCCCGAGCACGTCGACCAGCGACGCGAAACCGCTGCGCCAGCGCTCGCGCATCAAGTCGCGGCTGCGGCGCGCGTCGTCGGCCTGGCGCGCCAGCGCGCTCGCGTGCCGCTGTTCCTGGGCGTAGGCGTCGATCGCGCCGTTCGCGTCGTGCACCGCCTGCAGCACCGTGCTGCGGTACCCCAGCGCGGCTTCGCGCATCTGCGCGTCGGCGGTGCGGATCTGCGCCTTCAGCTTGCCGCCTTCGAAGATCGGGATCGAGACCTGCAGGCCGCCGATCCAGAAGCGCGAGGCCCAGTCGCCGAGGTCGTTCGCGTGCGTCGCCTGCAGGCCGCCGAAGCCGCCGAGCTCGATCGAAGGGAACAACTGCGCTTTCGCCTGGCCGACTTTCGCGGTCGCCGCGCGCAATTCGGCCTCGCTCTTCATCACGTCGGGCCGGCGCCGCAGCAAGTCGCCCGGCAGGCCCACCGGCACTTCCGGCGGCAGCGGCGCCGCGGCGGCCGCCGGCTCCGGGCCGAGGCGGTCGTTCAAGGCGCCGGGCGGCAGCGCGAGCAGCAGCGCCAGCCGGTTGGCGGCCTGCGTGATGCTGCGGTCGATGGGCGGCAGCTGGGCCAGCGCGGACGACAGCTGCGCCTGCTGCGCGACCGCATCGGCCTCGGCCGCGAAGCCGTTGGCCGAGCGCGATTGCGTGAGCCGCAGCAGGCGCCGCTGGTCGTCGACGTCGGCGGCCGCGATCGCGCGTTGGCGCTGGTAGCCGCGCAGCGCGAGATAGGTGCGGGCGACTTCGGCGGTCAGCGAGATCTGCGCGTCGCCGCGCGCCTGCTCGGCCGACTCGACGCCGGCGCGCTCCGCCTCGACGACACGCCGCGCCTTGCCCCACAGGTCGAGTTCCCACGTCGCGTCGAAGCCGATCTGGTAGAGGTCGCCGTACGGCGAGGGCGCGGGTTGCGCCCCGCCTGCGCCCAGCGCGCCCGCGATCCCGTTCTCGCTCATGCGCTGCCGCCCCGCGACCGCGTCGCCGCTGAGCGCCGGCTCGCCTTCGGATTTCGCGGCGACGAGCTGCGCGCGCGCTTCCTCGATGCGCAGCGCGGCGGTCTGCAGGTCGAGGTTCTGGCGCACGGCTTCGTCCACCAGCCGGTCGAGGGCCGGGTCTGCGAACACCGACCACCACCGCCGCCCGTCGAACGCGCGCGCGACCGGGCGGCTCGCGAGTCCGGACATCTCCGCGGCCGGGGGCACGGGCGCGGACACGGCCTCCCAGGCGGGCGGCGGCGCGGCGTCCGGCCGCTGGAAGTCGGGGCCGACGACGCAGCCGCACAGCGCCGCGGCGGCGGCGAGCGCGAACGCGGCGCGGACGGGCCGCGCCGGCGCGGCGGCGCGGCGGTCACGAGGGGCGTCAATGGCCATGGGCGGCTCCCGCGGGTGGGGTCTTCAGGAACATCGCGATCGGCACGACGCACAGCGCCGCGATGCCGAAAACGTAGAAGATGTCGAGGTAGCTCAGGATCTGCGCCTGGCCGTCGACCATTCGCTGAGCGCCGTCCAGGCCTTGCCGCGTCAGCTCGCGGCCGCGCCAGCCGATCGTCGACGCCTGCTCGGCGAGCCGCGCGTGGTGGAACTGGACGCGCCAGGCGAGCTGCGTGGTCGCCAGCGCCACGCCGATGCTGCCGCCGAGGTTGCGCGACAGGTTGATGATCGCGGACGCCTCGTTGTTGCGGTCCGGCGGGATGCCGACGTAGCCGGCGGTGGTCAACGAGACGAACAGGAACGGCAGCGCGACGCTCTGGTAGACCCGCGTCAGCGACAGGTCCCAGAAGCCGATCTCGCCGTTCAGCAGCGACGTGTGGATCAGCGCCAGCCCGGTCGCGACGAGGCCCGCGCCGACCAGCCAGCGCGGCGCCACCTTGCCGGCCGCGATGCCGGCGAACGGCATCACCGCGGCGGCCGCGAGCCCGCCGAGCGCCAGCGATTCGCCGGCCTTGGTCGCGTCGTAGCGCAGCAGGTTCTGCGCGAACTGCGGGATCAGCTGCGTGGTGCTGAACAGCGTGAAGCCGACCAGCAGCATCACGAAGTTGGCCGCGCCGAACGAGCCGAAGCGGAACAGCCGGACGTCGAACACCGGTTGCGGATGCCGCCATTCCCACCACACCAGCAGCACGGCGGCGCTGACGAAGACGATGAAGAACACGACGATCCGCCGCGACGAGAACCCGTCGTCCTGCTGGAACCGGTCGAGCACCACCTGCAGGCAGCCGAAGGTGGCCGCGACCAGCGCGAAGCCGAGCCAGTCCGGCACGAACTCGCGGCGGAACTTCGCGGTGTCGTCCTTGATCGCCTGGGGCTCGTCGACCAGCAACCAGATCAGCGTCAGCGCGGCGAAGCCGACCGGCACGTTGATCAGGAAGATCCAGTGCCACGAGAAGCTGTCGGTCAGCCAGCCGCCCAGCAGCGGCCCGATCGCCGGCGCGACGATCACCGTGACGCCGTAGAACGCGAACGCCTTCGCCCGCTGCGCCGGCGGGAAGCTGTCGGCGAAGATCGACTGCTCGGTCGGCGCCAGGCCGCCGCCGCCGATGCCCTGCAGCACGCGGAAGAAGATCATCGTCGCCAGGTTCGGCGACAGCGCGCACATGAACGAGCTGCCGGTGAACAGCGCCACGCAGATCATGTAGAACTTCTTGCGCCCGATCAGCGTCGCGAGCCAGCCGCTGATCGGCAGCACGATGGCGTTGGAGATCAGGTAGCTGGTCAGGATCCAGGTCGCTTCGTCCTGGCTCGCGCCGAGGCCGCCCGCGATGTGGCGCAGCGAGACGTTGGCGATCGTCGTGTCGAGCACTTCCATGAAGGTCGCGAGCGACACCACCATCGCGATCAACCAAGGGTTGCGGCGGCCGGCGGCCGAGCGCGGCAGCGAGGGCGTCGAGTCGCCGGCCATGCGCGCCGCGTTCAATCGACGTCGACGCTGGGCGTCACCGACATGCCCGGCCCGATCGGATAGCGCTGCAGCTCCTCGGGACGATCGAACACGATCTTCACCGGCACCCGCTGCGTGACCTTCACGTAGTTGCCGGTGGCGTTCTCGGCCGGCAGGGCGCTGAAATACGCGCCGGTGGCGCGTTGGACGCTGTCGACATGGGCGGCGAACTTCACGTCGGGGAACGCATCGACCTCGACCGTCACCGGCTGGCGCAGCCGCATCTTCGTCAGCTGCGTTTCCTTGAAGTTCGCGGTCACCCACAGGTCGGGGCTGACGATGGCCAGGATGGGCTGGCCGACCGAGATCACGTTGCCGACGTCGACCGAGCGCTTCGTGACGCGGCCGGCGATCGGCGCGACCACGCGCGTGTAGCCGAGCTGGATCCGGGCCGTCTCCAAGTTGGCGCGCGCGGTCGCGACCTGCGCGTCGGCCGCCTTCACCTGCGCCCCGGCCGCCTTCAATTGCGCGAGCGCGGCCGCCTCGCCGCTGCGCGCGGCCTCCACCTTCGCTTTCGCGCCGCGCGCCTGCGCGACCGCCTGATCGGCCTGTTGGCGCGACACGGCGTCCGGATCCACGCCCTGGAAACGCGCCAGGTCCTGTTGCGCATTGGCCGATTCGGCTTCGGCCTGGCGCGCCTGCGCCGCGGCCTGCGCCGCGTTCGCCTTCTGGCCGTCGACCTGCGCCTGGGCCTGCAGCGCCTGGCTTTGAGCGGCCTGCAGTTGCGCGCCCGCCTGGTCGACCTTGGCGGCCACGTCGGCCGAATCGATGTCGACGATGGGGTCGCCGCGCCGCACTTCCTGGTTGTCGGTCACGTGCAGCTTGACCACGCGGCCGGCCGCCTGCGCGGCGATCTGGCTCGCGGTGCCGTCGATGAAGGCGTCGTCGGTGGTCTCGTGCTTGCGCGAATGCAGGACGAACAAGGTGCCGGCCACGATCGCCGCGACGACCAGCACGATCGCCGCGAGCACGAGGGCGGGCCGTTTGTACAGCGGCGGCGCGCCTGCGTCCGGGCCTTGCCCGGCGTCCTTTTTCGCGCCCTCGTCGGATTCGCCGCCGCCGGCGCCGGCGCCGGCGTGCGCGCCGTCCGCGTCCTTGCGATCCGGCGGGCCCTGCGCGTCTTCGGCCGCGCCCTTGCGCCGGCTGGCTTCGTTCACTTTATCGGCGGCGTCGAACCCGTCGCCGAACCCGGTGCGGTAGCCGGCCCGGAACGCCGACTGGCGCGCGCCTTCCTCGGCGTCCTCGGGCAGTTCTTCAAGCACGGGCGTCCCCGCGGCCGGCGGCCGTCGGCTTGCCGTGCGGCAAGACCTTCCACGTCTCGAGAGGCTTGAACATCCTGGCGGGCTCCGGTTCGAGGTCGCGCAGCTTCGCGCGTGGTCGACGGAGCCCCCTCGGGACGAGTTCGGGCTCCGGGCGAAGCCGACCGTCGGCAATCGCTGTGCCGGCGGGGTAACCTGTGAACGATGAACATCCTCTACGGCATCCCGAACTGCGACACCGTCAAACGCGCGCGCGGCTGGCTGGGCGCGCACGGCGTCGCGCACGTGTTCCACGATTTCAAGGAGGCGGGGGTTCCGGCCGGGCGCCTCGCCGCGTGGGTGGAGGCCGCCGGCTGGGAGCGCGTGCTCAACCGCGCGGGAACCACCTGGCGCAGGCTCGACGTCGGCGCGCGGGCGGCGGTGGTCGACGGCGCGACGGCGCAGGCGCTGATGCGCGGCCAGGCGAGCCTGATCAAGCGGCCCGTCGTCGAGTGGGACGACGGGCGGATCACCGTCGGCTTCGACGAGGCGGCGTGGCGCGAGGCGCTCGGCTGAAGCGGCGGCCTCAGGACGCCGGGCCGATCACCAGCCAGGCGTTCGCCGCGGTGATCGCCGCGAACAAGCTCCAGGACGACAGCTTCAACCACGGGCCGTTCGCGAAGCCGCCCATCACGGCGGGATCGCTCGTCAGCCGCACCAGCGGCCAGATCGCGAACGGCAGCTGCAGGCTCAGCACCACCTGGCTGCCGACCAGCAGCGTGCCCACGCCGCCGTCGCCCAGCCACAGCACGCCGGCCAGCGCCGGCAGCAGCGCCAGCCCGCGCGTGACCACGCGGCGCTGCCAGCACGGGATCTTCAGCGCCAGGAAGCCTTCCATCATCACCTGGCCGGCGATGGTGCCGGTGAACGTGGAGCTCTGGCCCGACGCGAGCAGCGCGACCCCGAACAGCAGCGACGCCGCACCCGTGCCGACGATCGGCGCGAGCAGGCGGTGGGCATCCTGGATCTCGGTGACCCCGGCGTGCCCGGTGCCGTGGAACGCGCGCGCCGCGAGCGTCAGGATCGCCGCGTTGACCAGCAGCGCGAGCAGCAGCGAGCCGACGGTGTCGAGGGTCGACAGCCGCAGCGCGCCGGCGGTGGCCGCGTCGCCGGGCTCGGCTTCGCGGGTCTGCACGATCGACGAATGCAGGTACAGGTTGTGCGGCATCACCGTGGCGCCGAGGATGCCGATCGCGATGTAGAGCGCGCGCGGATCGCGCAGCGCGTCCAGGCGCGGCACGAAGCCGAGCGCGACCGCGTTCCAGTCGGGGCCGACGAGCGCGAGCTCGGCCGCGAAGCAGGCGCCGATCGTCGCCACCAGCCCCAGCACGATCGCCTCGACCTGGCGGAAGCCCTTGCCCTTGAGGCCCAGCACCAGCAGCGTGTCGAACGCCGTGACCACGATGCCGGCGACGAGCGGCATCCCGAACAGCAGGTGCAGCGCCAACGCGCTGCCCAGCACTTCGGCGACGTCGCAGGCGACGATCGCGATCTCGGCCATCAGCCACAGCGCGATGCGCGCGCGCCGGCCATAGCGGTCGCGGCAGGCCCGCGCCAGGTCCATGCGCGCGACGATCCCCAGCCGCAGCGCCAGCACCTGCAGCACGATCGCCGCGAGGCTGGACAGCAGCACCACGAACAGCAACGCATATCCGAACGTGGAGCCGGCCGCGATGTCGGTCGCCCAGTTGCCCGGATCCATGTAGCCGACCGCCACCAGCAGCCCCGGCCCGGCGAAGCGCAGCGCGCGTCGCCACGGCGGCGCGGCCAGAGGCACGGCGACGCTGCCGCGCACTTCCGACGGGCAGAAGGGGGCGGTCGCGAATCGGGGCAGCGTCCAGGCCATCGGCGGATTGTGGCGCGGCCGGCGCGCCCGCCGCGCAGCGGCGACAATCCGGCCTGGATTCCCACCATATGTCGACCTTCGACGCCCACCGGCGGCCCGTGCCGCCCCGTCTTTTCGGGAAAGCGTTCCCCATGTTCACCGGCATCGTCCAAGCCATCGCCACCGTTTCCGCCCTCGTCGACAAGCCGGGGCTGCGCAGCGTCACGCTCGCGTTCCCGCCGGGGTTCTGCGAGGGGCTGCAGGTCGGCGCGAGCGTGGCGGCCGACGGCGTGTGCCTGACCGTCACCGAACGCCTGGGCGACGACGCGGCGAATTTCGACGTGATGCAGCAAAGCCTCGCGCTGACGACGCTCGGCGCGCTCGGGGTCGGCAGCCCGGTCAACGTCGAGCGGGCGGCGCGCGACGGCGCGGAGATCGGCGGCCATCCGCTGTCGGGCCACGTCGATTTCCAGGCCACGCTCGCCTCGGTCCGCCGGCCGGAGAACAACCGCGTGCTGCGCATCGCGGTGCCCGCGCCGTGGATGCGCTACGTGTTCGCGAAGGGCTACGTCGCGGTCAACGGCGCCAGCCTGACCGTGTCCGAGGCCGACCGCGCCGCCGGCTGGTTCGAGGTGTGGCTGATCCCGGAGACGCTGCGCATGACGACCTTCGCGGACAAGGCGCCCGGCGACGCGCTCAACATCGAGATCGAACGCGCCACGCAGGTGATGGTCGACACCGTGCGCGAGGCCGTCGACGAGCGTCTGGGCCCGTTGCTGCCTGCGTTGACGGCGCTGCTGCGCGGCAACGGGGTGGACGTCGACGCGCTGTCGCCCGACGTGCCCGTCTCCCGCAGCGGGCGTTGAGGCCGGCCGTGCCCGTGGCGCCGACCGCGTCCGCGCGCCTCGTCCCCGATGCGGATCCGTACCTGCCGCCGCCCGACCGGGGCTTGGAGATCGTGCACGCCGAGCCCGGCTTCGTCGTGCTGGTCAAGCCGCCCGGCCTGCTGTCGGAGCCCGGCCGCGGGCCCGACAAGCGCGACAGCCTGCTGGTGCGCGCGCAGGCGGCCTATCCGGACGCGCGCATCGTCCACCGCCTCGACATGTTGACCAGCGGCCTGATCGTGCTGGCCCGGGGGGCGCAGGCCCACTCGGCGCTGAGCCGGGCGTTCCGCGAGCGCACGGTGCGCAAGCGCTACGAGGCGCTGGTTCACGGGCGGCCGGCGGCCGGCGCGGGCGAGATCGCGTTGCCGCTGGCGGTCGATTGGCCGAACCGCCCGCGACAGGTGGTCTGCCACCGCACCGGCAAGCCGTCGCTGACGCGCTACCGCGTCGCGGGGGAGGCCGCGGGCGGCTGGACGCGCGTCGTGCTCGAGCCCGTCACCGGGCGCACGCACCAGCTGCGGGTCCATCTCGCCGCCTGCGCGACCCCGATCGCCGGCGACCCGTTCTACGGCCTGGCGGGCGATGCCGCGCCGCGCATGATGCTGCACGCCTGCGGCCTGGGTTTCGCGCATCCGTCGAGCGGCGTGCCGCTCGCGTTCGAGAGCGCCGTGCCGTTTTGAGGCGCTTGGCCGGATCCTGGCGCCGAGTCGTCGTCGCCGGGCAGCGATATCTGATGCACGAGCGGCGTCGCCGCCTCGGGAGGGGACGCGCCGGCGCCCAGCAATGCGGCGAGCAGCGCGAGCGGCAACATGGCCTGTGCGATCGATTTCATGTCGAAGCCCTGTCGGAAGCGGCCGCGGCCGGCGCCATTGAAAATTCGCGCATTCGAAAATTCCCGGAGTTCAACGGCTTTTCGTTCGGAGGGCCCGGCTCATCCAGGGGAGCCTCCGATCGGGTGTGCCAGAAATGGCACGGATTGCTCGTTGGAATCGGACTGGCCGGGCCGGATCCGGGGTTTCTCCGGCGTTGTCCGGTCTCGCCCCATGAAGGTCGCCGGAGGCGCGCCCGCATGCGGGAAATCGCGTCCGCGGCGCCTGCCGGCCTTCGTTTTCTCGGGTATCTTGCAGCCCCATGACCGCTTTCAGCTTCTTCTGGCACGACTACGAAACCTTCGGCCGCGTGCCGCGCCGCGACCGCCCGGCGCAGTTCGCGGGCATCCGCACCGACGCCGACCTGAACGAGATCGGCGCCCCGGTGATGCATTACTGCCGGCCGGCGCCCGATGCGCTGCCCGACCCCGAATCCTGCCTGCTCACGGGCATCTTGCCCCAGGCGTGCCTCGAGCGCGGCCTGCCCGAGCACGCGTTCGCCGCGCGGATCGAGGACGCGCTCGCCCAGCCCGGCACGATCGGCGTCGGCTACAACACCATCCGCTTCGACGACGAGGTCACGCGCCACCTGTTCTGGCGCAACCTGATCGACCCTTACGCCCGCGAGTGGCAGAACGACTGCGGACGCTGGGACCTGCTCGACACCGTGCGCGCCGCCTGGGCGCTGCGCCCCGAAGGCATCGCCTGGCCGAAGCACGACGACGGCCGCCCGTCGTTCAAGCTCGAACACCTGACGCGGGAGAACGGCATTTCGCACGAGGCCGCGCACGACGCGCTGTCGGACGTGCGCGCCACGATCGCGCTCGCCCGCCTGATCAAGGCGCGCCAGCCGCGGCTGTGGGACTTCTGCCTGAAGCTGCGCCGCAAGGAGGCCGTGTGGGCGGAGATCGGCATGGGGCGGCCGTTCCTGCACTTGTCGGGCATGTACGCGATCGAGCGGGGTTGCCTGGCCCTCGTCTATCCGCTGGCGGCGCATCCGACGAACAAGAACGAGCTGCTGGTCTGGGACCTGTCGCACGACCCGCGTGAGCTCGCCGGGCTGGACGCCGAGGCCCTGCGCCGGCGCCTGTTCACGCGCGCGGCCGATCTGCCGGACGGCGAGGCCAGGCTTCCGATCAAGAGCATCCACGTCAACAAATCGCCGATCGTCATCGGCAACCTGAAGACGTTGACGCCGCAGGTGCGCGAGCGTTTCGCCTTCGATGCCGACCAGGCGCTGCGCCATGCCGAGGCGGCCCCCGACGTCGCCGCGGCCCTGCAGGGCGCGTGGCGCGGGGTCTATGCGCGTCCCGCGCCCGACGCGGCGCCGGACGTCGACGAAGACCTCTACGGCGGCTTCGTCGGCAACGACGATCGGCGCAAGCTCGAACGCCTGCGCCGCCTGCCGGGCGAACAGCTCGCCGGCCAGCGCGCGGTGTTCGACGACGCGCGGCTGGAAGAGCTGCTGTTCCGCTACCGCGCGCGCAACTTTCCCGGCACCTTGTCGGACGACGAACGCGGGCGCTGGGCCGACCACCTCAGCGCGCGCCTGCACGATGGCGAGGGCGGGGCGACGACGCTGCAGCAGTTCTTCGACCGCCTCGACCAGTTGAACGACGAGGCGGACGAGCGCGGCCAGCAGATCCTCGGCGCGCTTTACGACTACGCCGAGCAGATCGCGCCGCCGCACCGCGAGCGCGCATGACCGGCGCCCGCGGGCCGGGACTCGCGGTGGCCGTCGTCGGCGCCGGCGCCGTCGGTTGCTATTACGGCGGCATGCTGGCGCGCGCCGGCGTTCCGGTCACGCTGATCGGCCGGGCGGCGCACGTCGACGCGATCCGCCGCGACGGCCTGCGGCTGACCACGGCGAGCTTCGACGAGCGTGTCCGCACCGGCGCCGGCACCGACATGGCCGCGGTCGCCGGAGCGGGCCTCGTGCTCGTCTGCGTGAAATCGACCGACACCGACGCGACGGCCGCGGGCCTCGCGCCGCACCTCGGGCCCAGCGCCTGCGTGCTGAGCCTGCAGAACGGCGTCGACAACGCGGCCCGGCTGCGGGCGGCGGTCGGCCGGCCGGTTTCGCCCGCGGTCGTCTACGTGGCGAGCCGGATGGACGGGCCCGGCCACGTGCGGCACCTGGGGCGCGGCGAACTCGTCATTCCAGCGCAACTCGATGGCGGCGCGTCGGCGCCCGCGTCCGCCGACGTTGCCGCGTTGTTCGAGCGCGCCGGCGTGGCGGTCGAGCGCTCCGGCAACGTGGTCGGCGCGCTCTGGGGCAAGTTGGCGCTCAACTGCGGCTTCAACGCGATCTCGGCGATCGCCGACCTGCCGTACGGCCGCCTCGTCGGCCTGCCCGGCGTCGCGCAGACGCTGCGCAGCGCGGTGCTCGAATGCCTGGCCGTCGCCGACGCGCTGCGCATCGCGATCCCCGGCGACGTGTTCGAGGCGGCCGCCGCGATCGCGCGGACCATGCCCGACCAGGTCTCGTCCACATGCCAGGACCTGCGCCGCGGCAAGCCCAGCGAGATCGATCACCTGAACGGCTTCGTCGCCGGCGAGGGCGATCGGCTCGGCGTCCCGGCGCCGGTGAACCGGGCCTTGCATGCGCTGGTGAAGGCCATCGAATCGCGCGGCATACCGCCGCGCTGAGCGCCGCGCCGCGCATCAACGCCAAGTCGGGGCCGGCTTCTGGGGCGGCGGCAGGCCCGGCGCCGGCGTCCGGGGCGCCGGGGCCGCATTGCCGGACGTCAGCGGCGGCAACAGCACCGCGCCCTGGCTCGACGGCTGGTTGAGCCCGCCGCTCCAGGCCGACGCCGATTCGGCATCGCCCGGCTCCGACGCGGCGGCCTCGGGCCGCGGCGCATAGGCGATCGACGGCGGGTTGCCCGGATCCATGCCCAGCTGCGCGATGTAGCCGCCGGCGGCGAACTCGTCGTACAGCCAGTCGCCGCCGGCTTCCTGCACGCCCGGCGGCGTGGGCAGCGCGGCGACGGGCAGCGGCTTGACGGCCGCGCGCATGTAGTCGATCCAGATCGGCAGCGCGAGCGTGGCCCCGAACTCGCGCGCGCCGAGCGAGGTGTTGTCGTCGCGGCCCATCCACACGACGGTCGCGATCTTGGGCTGGAAGCCGGCGAACCAGGTGTCGACCGCGTCGTTGGTGGTGCCGGTCTTGCCGTAGATGTCCGAGCGTCTCAGCGCCGCCTGCGCCTTGGCGCCGGTGCCCGCGCGCGCCACCTCGTTGAGCAGGCTGGCCATCACGAACGCGTTGCGCGCCGGGATGATGCGCTGGGGTTCCCCGGGCGCCTCGGGCAGCGCCGGGGCCTGGAACAGCACCTTGCCCTGCGCGTCGGTGATCTTCTCGATGTAGCGCGGCGCCACGTCGAAGCCGCCGTTGGCGAAAGCCGAGTAGGCGCGCACCATCTGCATCGGCGTGACGCTGCCCGCGCCGAGCGCGATCGTCAGGTTGTCGGGATGCTTGTCGGGCGCGAAGCCGAAGTGGCCCGCCCAGTCCCGCACGGCGCCGATGCCCAGCATCTGCACGATTCGGATGCTGACCAGGTTCTTCGATTTCGCGAGCGCGTCGCGCATCGTCATCGGGCCGTCGAAGTGGTCGTCGTCGTCCTTCGGATCCCAATGCCTGCCGCCGGCCGGCTCGTCGACGTCGATCGGCGCGTCGTTGATCAGCGATTGGGGCTGCAGCCCGCGCTCGAGCGCGGCCGAGTAGATGAAGGGCTTGAAGCTCGACCCCGGTTGGCGCCAGGCGCTGGTCACGTGGTTGAACTGGCTGTGCGAGAAATCGAAGCCGCCCACCAACGCGCGCACCTGGCCGGTGTTCGTGTCGACAGACACCAGCGCGCTTTCCACGTCCGGCCATTGGGTGATGCGCCAGGACGGTTTCCTGCCGGCGCCGTTGGCGGTGTCCACCACGCGGATGACGGCGCCGCGGGCGATGGCGAGGTCCGCCGGCGCGCCGGCCTTGAGGGCGGCCTGCACGCCGCGCAGCGCGTCGCCGCTCAAGCGCAGCGTCTCGCCGCCGGCGAGGATCGCGACGACTTGCGACGGGCCCGCGTGCGCGACGATGGCCACGCGCAGGTCGTCGTCGTCGGGGTGGTCGTGCAGCGCGGCGGCCGCCGCGGCGGCGAGATCGTCGTCCTCGGGCGGCAGATCCTCGTTGTCTTCGGGGCCGCGATAGGGCTGCCGGCGATCGAAATCGATCACGCCGCGGCGCACGGCGGCGTGCGCGGCCTCCTGATCGGCGGCGACGAGCGAGGTCGTGACCTTCAGGCCCTGCGAATAGGCGGCCTCGCCGAAGCGCTGCACGACGGTCTGCCGCACCATCTCCGCGAGGTATTCGGCGCTGACCGGCGGCGTCCAGCGGCCGACGATCTTCAGCGGCTGCGACTTCGCGGCTTCGTATTGGCCGTCGGTGATCGCGCCGGTCTCGCGCATGCGCAGCAGCACGATCTGCTGGCGCGCGCGGGCCGCCGCGGGGTGCTCCACCGGATCGGCGCCGCGCGGGTTCTTCGGCAATCCGGCCAGCATCGCGGCCTCGGCGATCGTCAGCTGCTGCGACGGTTTGCCGAAGTAGGTCAGCGACGCGGCCTCGAACCCGTAGGCGTGCTGGCCCAGGTAGATCTGGTTCATGTAGAGCTCGAGGATCTGGTCCTTGGTCAGCGTACGCTCGATCTTCATCGCGAGCAGCGCCTCGGCGAACTTGCGCGAGTAGGACTGCTTGCGGCTCAGGAAGAAGTTGCGCGCGACCTGCTGGGTGATCGTCGAGGCGCCTTCGCGGCGGTGGTGCACGAGATTGGCGAAGAAGGCGCGCGCGATGCCCTTCACGCTGACGCCGTTGTGCGAACGGAAGCCGGCGTCTTCGGTCGAGATCAGCGCGTCCTGCAGGATCTTCGGGAAATCGTTGACCGCGACGAACCGGCGCCGCTCAGGCCCGAATTGCGCGAGCTCGACGCCGTCGCGGGTCAGGATTTCGAGCGGCTGGCGGGGTTGGTAGTGCGTGATTTCGTCGAGCTCGGGCAACTGCGCGCCGACCACGACGGCCGCGACGGCGAGGGCCGCGATCGTCGCGGCGAAGACCAATCCGGCAATCCATCCGGCGGTGATCCAGGGGTCCTTGGACAGCAGCTTCTTGAGCACGGGCAGCGGTGCCGCGGCGGGGCGGCGGAAGAGGCGAGGCGCCCACTGTAAGGCACGCGCCCGGCGCGGCCGCCGCTCCGGG
>JBEVLR010000118.1:0-14042 GCA_040509075.1 Burkholderiaceae bacterium
CCCCGACGGGAAGCGCCCGAGGCGCCTCGGGGGGTCAATGATCCGCGCGCAGGTAGCTCGCCACCCTGGGCAGGCGCAGGCTGACCAGGAACGCGATGGCCATCAGCGCCGTCACGTAGCCGAAGAAGGACGATTCCATGTGCCAGTCCTTCAACTGCAGCGCGACGTATTCCGCCGAGCCGCCGAAGATCGCGTTCGAGATCGCGTAGCCGACGCCGACGCCCAGCGCGCGCACCGCCGGCGGGAACATCTCGGCCTTCACGATCGCCGCGACCGACGTGTAGAGGCTGACGATCGCGAGCGCGACCGTGATCAGCGCGCCTGCGACCAGCGCAGACCCGGCGCCGGCGATGGCCGCCATCAGGGGCCACGTGAGCAACGTGCCGAGCGCGCCGAAGAGCATCATCGAAGAGCGGCGTCCGATCCGGTCGGACAACGCGCCGAAGAGCGGTTGCATGCACATGTACAGGAACAGCGTCACGAGCGAGATGTTGGTCGCGGTCGTCTTCGGCATGTGGGCGGATGCGATCAGGTACTTCTGCATGTAGGTCGTGAACGTGTAGAAGATCAGCGAACCGCCGGCCGTGTAGCCGAGCACGGTCAGGAACGCCGCGCGGTGGTCGCGCCACAAGGCCGCGAAGCTGCCGGCTTCCGTGCTGGCGAGCGTTTCGGCCGAAGCGGTTTCGTGCAGCGTGCGGCGCAGCAGCATCGCGACGACCGCGGTGATCGCGCCGATCGCGAACGGCACCCGCCAGCCCCAAGCCTTGAGCGCCGGCTCGTCGAGGAACCGCTGCAGCAGGAACACGACGAGCACCGCGAGCAGCTGGCCGCCGATCAGCGTCACGTATTGGAAGGATGAATAGAAGCCGCGTTCGCCCCGCAGCGCGACTTCGCTCAGGTAGGTCGCCGTGGCGCCGTATTCGCCGCCCACCGACAGCCCTTGCAGCATGCGCGCCAGCAGCAGCAGCGCCGGCGCGAACAGGCCGATCTGTGCGTAGGTCGGCAGCACCGCGATCAGCAGCGATCCGCCGCACATCATCGACACGGAAATCACGAGCGAGGTCTTGCGTCCCTTGCGGTCGGCGACCTTGCCGAACAGCCAGCCGCCGATCGGCCGCATCAGGAAGCCGATCGCGAAGACCGCCGAGGTCTGCAGCAATTGCACCGTCTCATCGGATTTCGGAAAGAACGACGGCGCGAAATAAATCCCCGTGAACGCGTAGACGTAGAAATCGAACCATTCGACCAGGTTGCCCGAAGACGCCGCCATGATCGCGAAGATGCGGCGGCGCTTCTCGTCGAAACTGTAATGGCCCGGACTTGAATTCGCGGCTGCATCCATTGGTCTTCTCCATGCAAGGGGTTGCTCACATTCTCCACGCTCGGGCGGCCCGCGCGAGCGCCGCCTCACTGAGGGAAAGCGCTGATGCGGGAAGCCACGGTCCGCTGATTGCCATGGCAGTTTCGCACCCTGTCCAATCCGGACGGACCACCCACTTCGCGAGGAATCCCATGCTCGGCACCATTCTCCTGATCGTTCTCGTCCTGCTCCTGGTCGGCGCTTTGCCGACGTGGCCGCACAGCCGCAGTTGGGGCTACGCGCCCAGCGGCATCACCGGGCTCCTGGTCATCGTGCTGCTGGTGCTGCTCCTGAACGGAACCATCTAGCGTGCGGGCGCGGCGCGACGATGCATTGCTGCGGCGCAGCAGCGTAATTCGTGCCGAAATCCAGTCGGGATGCCGCATCATTGCATTGCGATCGGCGAGATGCGGTTCTCCCGACGCCATCGGGGACGGCCACCGGGAAACCGGCGGCCCGCCGCGCCGCGCCGGCGTGTTTTCGGTGGCTCGGAACGGGATCGCGTGAGCGGCCATGCGATCCACGAATCATCCTGTCATGCCATGACCAAAACGTACGTTCAAATCCAGAAGCGGATCGAGACCCTGCAGCGCGAGGCCGACCAGCTCAAGCGCAAGGAAATCGACGACGTGATCGCCAAGATCAAGGAGGCGATCGACGTCTACGAGCTGACCGCGGCCGATCTCGGATTCGTCGGCCGGGGCGCCGCGCGCGAGGGCGCGGCCACGCATGGCCGCGCCGGCGCGAACGGGCGGGCGGCCAACCATGCGAGGGCGGCCAAGTTCCGCGACGAATTCGGCAACGTGTGGGGGGCCGCGGCCCCCGCCCGCGCTGGCTGCGCGCCGCCCTGGCGGCGGGCAAGACGCTGCAGGACTTCGCGGTCTGAGCGACGGCGCTACGCCGTCTGCGGTTCGCGTTGGCCCGGGCTGGCCTCCCCGATCAACCGCAACAATTGAGCCGGGTCGACCGGCTTGGTCAGGTGATGGTCGAAGCCGGCGGCGAGCGCTTGGCTGCGGTCGTGCTCCTGGCCCCAGCCGGTGATCGCGACGAGCGTGGGCCCGGAGGCGCCGTGCGCCGCAGCCCGGATGCGCGCCGCGACCTCGTTGCCGGTGTGGCGCGGCATGCCGATGTCCAGCAGGCAGACGTCGGGGCGCACGCGCTCGTAGGCGCGCAGCGCTTGTTCGCCGTCGAACGCCAGCGTCACGTCGTGGCCTTCGAGTTCGAGCAGCGCGGCCAGGCTTTCGGCCGCATCCCGGTTGTCGTCGGCCACGAGGATGCGGCGCGACGTCGGCGCGCGCGGCGCTTGCGGCGGCTCAACGATCGCCCGCGCGATGTTCTCGCCGCGCGGCAGGCGCACGCTGAACACGCTGCCGCGGCCGACGCCCCCGCTGCGCACCGCGATGCCGCCGCCGTGCAGTTCGACCAGCCCCTTCGTCAGCGCCAGGCCGATGCCCAGCCCGCCGCCGGCGCGCTCGTCGGCGCCGCGCAGCTGCGTGAACATGTCGAACACCGCGGGCAAGGATTCGGCGGCGATGCCGATGCCGTCGTCGCCGACGTCGATCGTCACGTCGTCGCCGTCGAGCGCCGCGGCCAAGCGGATGTGTCCGCCCGGATCGGTGTACTTCGCGGCGTTCGTCAGCAGGTTGGCGACGATCTGCGACACCCGCAGCGGATCGGCCTGCATCACGATCGCGGCCGGCGGGACGACGATCTCCAGCTCGTGGCGGCGGGCTTCGATCAGCGGACGCGCGGTTTCCACGGCCGCTTCCAGCATGTCGCCCAAGGCGTTGGGGCCCCGCCGCAGCGCGAGCACGCCGCGCGTGATGCGCGACACGTCGAGCAGGTCGTCCAACAGCAACGCCATGTGGCGCACCTGCCGATCGATCACGTCGTGGCTCCAGCGCTTCTGCGCTTCGCTGGCGTGCGGCAGGCGCGAGATCGAAGCGGCCTGGCGGATCGGCGCGAGCGGGTTGCGCAGCTCGTGCGCGAGCGTCGCGAGGAATTCGTCCTTGCGGCGATCGGCTTCCTGCAGCATCTGTTCGTCGCGCTTGCGCGCCGTCACGTCGGTGAACCACAGCGCCACGCTGCCGTTCATGGCCGATGCGACGCAATGGAACCACCGTTCGGCGCCCTCGTCGTCGACCCGGGTTTCGAATTCGCGCGTGACGCCTTGTTCGACGACCGCGATGTAATGCTCGAAAGACGCGCTGCCGGCCCAGCGCGCCGGCAGCAAGTCCTGGACGCGCTTGCCCAGGAAGGCCTCCGGCGCGAGGCGCAGCGCGTTCGCGGCGGCCCCGTTGACGTAGCTCCATTCGAAATCGACGATCTGCCCGCTGCTCTGCTCGACGGCCGGCGTCAGCACCACGAACGGCACCGCCGACGCGTCGAGGACGGCCTGGAAGCGCCCTTGGGATTCTTCGAACGCCGCCTGCGCGCGGGCGCGCTCGACGAAGATCGCGGCCTTGCGCGCGCAGATGTCCGCCAGCGTGCGTTCGCGTTCGGTCGGCGTGCGCGGCGCGTCCAGGTGGATCGAGATCGCTCCCAGCACCTCGCCGTGCGGCCCGACCAGCGGCGTGCTGTGCACCGCGCGGAAACCTTGCTCGCGCGCCAGCGACCGCAGGCCGGCGTCCGCTTGCGCCAGCTCGACGTCGTCGACGATCGCGCGTTCCCGCGTCGCGCAGACGCGCGCGCAGGCGCCGTCGACCCCGCTGGTCTGCAAAAGGCGCGCCAGCGCGGCGGGCGGGAAGCCGATGCTCGCGTCGATGGTCAGCGTCCCGGAGCGGGCGTCGAACAGCGAGACCAGGCCGAGGCGCGCGCCGTGGAACTCGGACAGCGCGGACAGGATCATCCGCAGCTGCTCCGGCAACGCCGCCGGCTCCAGCAGCCGGCTGCTCAGTTCGTGCAGGCGGTGGAGATCGGTCACTTGCTGGCTCAGTTCGGCCTTGGTGCGGTCCAGCAGTTCGTCCACGGTCTTGCGTTCGGTGATGTCGATGCAGGCGCCGCGCAGCCGGACCGCGCGCTCGCCCACCCACGCGACGTGCACGCGCAGCATCAGCCAGCGCACGCCGCCGTCCCCCGACGGCAGCCGCACCTCGCGCTCGACCGCCCGCGCGCGCCCGGTGATCGCGTCGGCGACGATCGCCTGACCTTCGAGCGCGATTTCCGGCCGCAGGCGGGCGAGCAGTTCGTCGACCGGAACCGGGCCGTGGGAGACGTCGACCCCGCACATCGCCGCCAGCGCGGGCGTCAGGTAGATGGTCTGCGCGGCCAGGTCGAGATCGAAGATGCCGATGCCGGTGTCTTCGCCCGCGATCAGCAGGCGTTGCTCGGCGTCCGACGCGCGCACGCTCGACAGGCGCAGCCGGGCGCCGAGCGCCGACAGCATCAGCCCGAACGCGACGAAGATCGCCAGCGACAGGCCGTCGGCCGCGCTCTCGATCCACCACCGCTCGTCGCGCCCGAGCCAGCGCAGCGCGCTGAGCAGTCCCGCGGCGGTGACGAACATGCCGGCGCCGCGCCCCGCCAGCGCCGCCGCCATCACGACGGCCGGCATGAAGAACAGGAACGGGATCTTCTCCCCTACCCAGGGGCGAACCGACCATTGCAGCGCCGCGGCGGCGGCCGCCAGCGTCAGCGCGAAGGCCCAGCTTTTCATCCGGTTCGGATCGATGAGGGTAGGACGCATGGCGACGACTGGCCCGCCGACATGGCGCGCAGGTGAAAGCGTACTGCAGAGCGCCGCCGAGCGCGCGCGATCTTTCGCATGATGTACGATTTCGCTCCTGATGAGTCGTCCATCCCTAGGAGATGGAGGATGCCGGGATCGAATCCTCGGTATCGTCCGCAGGACCACGAGCTCGCACGCCGCAGGCGGAGAGGCCGCACGGGTGGCCAGGCCTGCGGCGGCGACGGTCGCGTGCTCGAACGATCGGAAGTTTCATTTTTGGGAATCGCGAAATGTCCAAATTGAATTTGGCGCTGATCGTCGCGTTGGCCGGTGCGGCCGGCCCGGCGGCGGCGGCCGCGGATGAGGATCAGCAGCGGGCCGACATGCAGCGCGCGTTGAACGCGCAAGTCATGTCGCAGCCGTTCGATCCGGGCGACATGGCCAAGGCGAACGCCTATGCCGCCGAAGCCAAGAAGGCGAACACGCCGCCCGTGATGCAGCCGCCGGCTTATTGGGTGCCCGGGTGGACGTGTGCGAGCCTGTCCGGTTATCAATATTATCAATACAACGATTATAGAAATTGCGTCTATTACCACTATTACTACCATCGGTATTGGTGAAGGCGCCTGGGCGGCCCGGCCAATTTCTGATCGGCCAAACAATCAATTCTCGAGGGAGATTCGAATGCAAATGTTTGACAACCTGAAGCGCGCAGCCGGCCTGGCCGGGAGCGCGTTGATCGTCGCGGCGCTCGTGGGCTGCGCCGCGGCGAGCGTGTCGCTGGCCAAGAAAGACCTGGTCGTCCAGACCAAGACCAGCACCGCCGTCTTCGTGGACCCGGTGGCGCCGGCCGACCGCACCTTGTACGTCGAAGTGCGCAGCGGCGTCCAGGAGTTCGACCGCCGGGCGTTCAGCAAGTACATCAAGCAGGAATTCTCGACCAACGAGAACGGCTACCGGATCGTCGACGATCCGACGAAGGCGCGGTACCAGATGTTGGCTTATGTGCTGAACCTGGAAGAGTCCAATCCGACCGCCGCGGAGGCCGCGTTGCATCAAGGCTATGTGGGCGGCGACGTGATGGCCGGTGCGGTGGCCGGCGGCGTGATCGGCGCGAATTCGCATGGCCGCCTCGGCGGATACGGCGGCGCCGCGGTGGGCGGGCTGCTGGCGGGCGGGGTGTCCATGGTCGCCAACAGCCTGGTGCATGACGTCACTTTCGTGCTGGTTTGCGACGTCTCGATCCGCGAGCGGGCCGCGCCCGGCGTGCTGGTGCGCAAGGACACGGCCATCACCGCCAAGGTCTCCGACGGCGGCACCAGTCAGCAGCGGGTGTCGGAAGTCAGCGACAAGAAGGAATATCGGACCCGCATCGTGACGACCGCCAACAAGGCCAACCTGAAGCTCGAGGAAGCGCAGGATTCGATGTTCAGCAAGACCGCTTACGCGATGTCCGGATTCTTCTGATCGTTCCCGGCGCAGGTTCCGGATGAGGGAAAATCGGCCGATCCAGGCCGATTTTCTTTTCTCCATCCCCGCATGCGCATCCGTGACCTCCGCCGACGCCTGCGCGCGCTCGGCGCCGCGCCCGACCATGAGGCGCACATCCTGCGCCGATGGGCCCACGCGCTGCCGCAGGACGCGGGCAAGCGTCGCCTCGAGGACTTCCTGCCTTTGGCCTTGCGTCGCGAACTGCCGGCGATCCTCGCCGATCTCGCCGGACTGGCCTGCGTGCGCTCGGAGCATCCGGCCGAAGACGGCTCCGCGAGGCTGCTGATCGGCTTGAACGACGGGTTCACCGTGGAAAGCGTGCTGCTGCCGCGCGACGGAGTCTGCGTGTCGACGCAGGTCGGCTGCGCGGTCGGGTGCGTGTTCTGCATGACCGGCCGCACCGGCCTGCTGCGTCAGGTCGGCGGCGCCGAGATCGTCGCCCAGGTCGCGCTCGCGCGCTCGAAACGCTTCGTGAAGAAGGTCGTGTTCATGGGGATGGGCGAGCCCGCGCACAACCTCGACAACATGGTGGAGGCGATCGATCTGCTCGGCACCGTCGGGGGCCTCGGCCACAAGAATCTGGTGTTCTCGACGGTCGGCGATCGCCGCGTGTTCGAACGCCTGCCCGCCGGGCCGGTCAGGCCTGCGCTCGCGCTGTCGCTGCATTCGACCAAGGCCGCGCTGCGCCGCGAATTGCTGCCCCGGGCGCCGGAGTTGGCGCCGGACGAGCTGGTCGAGCTCGGCGAGGCATACGCGCGCGCCACCGGCTACCCCATCCAGTATCAATGGACGCTGCTCGACGGCATCAACGACGGCGACGACGAGATCGACGGCATCGTGCGCCTGCTCAAGGGCAAATACGCGCTGATGAACATGATCCCCTACAACGCCAACGACGGCCTGGACTTCCGCCGGCCTCCCGCGTCGAGGTCGGCGGAGATCGCGCGCGCGCTACGCTCGCGCGGCGTGCTCACGAAGCTGCGGCAGTCAGCGGGCCAGGACGTCGACGGCGGGTGCGGGCAGCTGCGGGCGCGGTCGGCGGGCGATGGCGCGGTGGTGGGCATGCCGGTGCCGCGACGGCGCTCGCCGCTCATTCCGTGACTTTCCCGCGCCCCGTCTTGATCGCCGAGCGCGCGCTCTTGCCCTCCAGCCGCCGCCGCTCCGAGCCGTAGGTCGGCTTGGTCGGACGGCGCACGCGGGGCGGCTTCTCGACGGCGTCGACGAGTTCCTGCAGCCGCGCCAGCGCGTCGGCTCGGTTCATGTCTTGGCTGCGGTGGCTTTGGGCCTTGATGATGACGACGCCCTCGCCCGTGATCCGGTGGTCGCGCAGCGCCAGCAGCCGCGCCTTCACCGGCCCGGGCAACGACGAGGCGCGCACGTCGAAACGCAGGTGGATCGCGGTCGACACCTTGTTCACGTGCTGGCCGCCCACGCCTTGCGCCCGGATCGCCGTGATCTCGACTTCGCTCGGCAGGATCGTCAGGGGCATGGCGGTTCGGGCAAAGGCATGGTCGGGGCATTGGACCCGCTTTCGGCCGGCGCGGCTCGGCAGTCGGGGGCCTCCCGCGCGAATCCGAGTAAAAACGGCTGACACTATTGCGGGGTCTTGAGGGGGATCGCGCGTTTGGGGCAAGATGCTCGATTGCCGTTCAGCGGTCGAACCCCAGCGAGGAATCCCCATGCCCCTGCCCGCGCCGCACGCGCCTTTCGCGCACACGCTCCAGAGCTTCGAGACGCCTTCGGGCGCGAAGGGTCGATTCCACTCGATCCCGGCGTTGACGAAGGAATTCCCGCAGATCGCCCGGTTGCCGGTGTCGCTGCGCATCGTGCTGGAGGCGGTGCTTCGCCACTGCGACGGCCGCCGGGTGACGCCCGAGCACGTTCGGCAACTGGCCACCTGGGCGCCGAAGGGGGAGCGCACCGAGGAGATCCCGTTCGTCGTCGCCCGCGTCGTGCTGCAGGATTTCACCGGCGTGCCGCTGCTCGCCGACCTGGCGGCGATGCGCAGCGAGGCGCAGCGCCAGCGCAAGGATCCGAAGACGATCGAACCGTTGGTGCCGGTCGATCTGGTGGTCGACCACAGCGTGATGATCGACGATTTCGGCCACAAGGATTCGCTCGACATCAACATGAAGATCGAGTTCCAGCGCAACAATGAGCGCTACAAGTTCATGAAGTGGGGCATGCAGGCGTTCGACACTTTCGGCGTCGTCCCGCCCGGATTCGGCATCGTCCACCAGGTGAACCTGGAATACCTCGCGCGCGGCGTCCACAAGCAGCCCGAACCGGCCGGGTCGTCGAAAGATCCGGTCTACTATCCCGACACCCTGGTGGGCACCGACAGCCACACCACGATGATCAATGGCTTGGGCGTCGTCGGCTGGGGCGTGGGCGGCATCGAGGCCGAGGCGGCGATGCTGGGCCAGCCGGTCTACCTGCTGACGCCCGACGTGGTCGGCTTCGAATTCACGGGGCGCTTGCGTGAAGGCGTCACCGCGACCGACCTCGTGCTGACCGTCACCGAAATGCTGCGCAAGGCTAAGGTCGTCGGCAAGTTCGTCGAATTCTTCGGAGCCGGCGTCGCGTCGCTGTCGGTGCCCGACCGCGCCACCATGGCCAACATGGCGCCCGAATACGGCGCGACGATGGGCTTCTTCGCCGTCGACGACAAGACCCTGGATTACCTGCGCGGCACCGGCCGCGAGCCGCACGAGATCGAGGCCTTCGAAGCGTATTTCCGCGCGCAGGGCCTGTTCGGCACGCCTGCCAGCGGCGCGATCGACTATTCCGACTCGCTGACCCTCGACCTCGGCACGGTCGCGCCCAGCCTGGCCGGCCCGAAACGGCCGCAGGATCGCATCGAGATCGGCAGGCTGTCGAAGAAGTTCGACGAACTGCTGACCACGCCCGCCGCCAACAACGGCTACAACCTCCCGCCCGAGCAGGTGGGGCGCCGGGCCGTCACCGCGAGCGGCATCGACATCGGCCACGGCGACGTGCTGATCGCGGCCATCACGAGCTGCACCAACACCAGCAACCCGAGCGTGATGCTGGCGGCCGGCCTGCTGGCGAAGAAGGCCGTCGCCGCGGGCCTGACGGTCAAGCCCCACATCAAGACGTCGCTCGCCCCGGGCTCGCGCATCGTCACCGAATACCTCGACAAGGCGGGCCTGCTGCCGTCGCTCGAGAAGCTCGGCTTCGACGTCGCCGCCTATGGCTGCACGACCTGCATCGGCAACGCGGGCGACCTGTCGGCGGAGATCAACCAGGCCATCGTCGAGAACGACCTCGTCGCGGCCGCGGTGCTGTCGGGCAACCGCAATTTCGAGGCGCGCATCCATCCGAACCTGAAGGCCAATTTCCTCGCCAGCCCGCCGCTCGTGCTGGCGTACGCGATCGCGGGCAACGTCAAGGTCGACCTGATGACGCAGCCCGTGGGCCGCAACGCCGAGGGCAAGGACATCTGGCTCGGCGACATCTGGCCGACCAGCGACGAGGTGCACGCGCTGATGAAATTCGCGATGGACGCCTCTGCGTTCCGCGCGAACTACGCCCAGGTGAAGACCAACCCCGGCAAGCTTTGGGGCGACATCACCGGCGTCACCGGCCAGGTCTACGACTGGCCGAAGAGCACCTACATCGCGCGGCCGCCGTTCTTCGACGGCTTCACGCAGCAGCCGTCGCCGGCGCCGACCTCGGTGAAGGGCGCGCGCATCATGGCGCTGTTCGGCGACTCGATCACCACCGACCACATCTCGCCGGCCGGTTCGATCAAATCCGATTCCCCGGCCGGCAAATACCTGCAGTCCAACGGCGTGCTGCCGCCCGACTTCAACTCCTACGGCTCGCGCCGCGGGAATCATGAAGTGATGATGCGCGGGACGTTCGCGAACGTCCGCATCAAGAACCTGATGCTGCCGGCGCGGGCCGACGGCGGCCGCGTCGAGGGCGGCTACACGCTGTACCGCGGCCCGGCCGCCGACGGCATGCCCGCCGACGGCGTGACGCCGGTGCCGATCTACGACGCCGCGATGGCCTACCAAGCCGTGGGCACGCCGACCGTCGTCTTCGCGGGCGAAGAGTACGGCACGGGCTCCAGCCGCGATTGGGCCGCCAAGGGCACGCAGCTGCTGGGCATCAAGGCCGTCGTCGCGCGCAGCTTCGAGCGCATCCACCGCAACAACCTGGTCGGCATGGGCGTGCTGCCGCTGCAGTTCAAGCCGGGCGAGACCTGGGTCAGCCTGGGGTTGACGGGCACCGAGACGATCGACGTCGAGTGGAGCGCGCCGATCTTGCCGCAGTCGGAAGCCACGCTCGTGATCCACCGCGCCGACGGCAAGGCCCAGCGCGTGAAGGTGAAGCTGCGCATCGACACGCCCATCGAGGTCGACTATTTCGCGCACGGCGGCATCCTGCCGTATGTGCTGAGGCAACTTCTGGCGGAGTGACTGCGGCCCCCACGCTCGCTGGCAGCCCGCTGCCCGCCGAGGGGGTGTTCGCTTCGCGACCAGCGGAGCCGGATCGCTGGCTTTCTTGAACTTCCGGTTGACGGCGGCGCCGGGGCACGGGGCTCTCCCCCTCACGTCGCCGCCAGGGCCGAATGTTCCTTACCTGGCGGGAGCCGCACAGCTCGCCAGCGCGCGCGAGAAGTCGTCGATCAGGTCTTCGACGTCTTCGATGCCCACCGACAGCCGCACGAGGCCGTCGGCGATGCCCATCTCGGCGCGGCGTTCGGCGCCCATCTCGTGGAAGATGGTGTGGGCGACCGGGATCGCCAGCGTGCGGTTGTCGGCGAGGTGGCTCGACACGATCACCAGCTGCAGCGCGTCGAGGAAATCGAAGCAGTCGATGCCGGGCCGCAATTCGAAGCTCATCAGCGGGCCGAAGCCGCCGTCGAACAGGCGCGCGGCGCGGTCGTGCTGCGGGTGGCTCGCCAGGCCGGGGTAGTGCACGCGGCCCACGCCCGGCTGCGCTTCCAGCCAGCGCGCCAGGCGCAGCGCGTTGCCGCACGCGCGCGGCACGCGCAGCGACAGCGTCTCGGCGCCCACCGCGAGGCGGTGCGCATCCTCGGCGCGCAGCGAGGCGCCGAGGTCGCGCAGGCCTTTCTTGCGCACCTGCAGCAGGCCCCAGTTCGCCGGCGGCCCCTTGCGGTACGACGCCAGGATGTTCGGGTAGGTCGACCAGTCGAACGCGCCGGTGTCGACCACCGCGCCGCCCAGCGCGTTGCCATGGCCGCCGATGCCCTTGGTCAGCGAGTGCACCACCAACCCCGCGCCGACGTCGCGCGGCTTGAACAGCAGCGGCGTCGTCAGCGTGCCGTCGACGACGAACAGCACGCCGCGGCGCGCGCACGACTGCCCGATCCCTTCGAGGTCGGCCACCTGCGTGACCGGATTCGCGATGGTCTCGACGAAGACGAGGCGGGTGGCGGGCGTGATCGCCGCGTCGACCGCCGCCGCGTCGGTGGCGTCGACGAAGCTGACGTCCACGCCCAGGCCCTGCAGCGTCTGCATGAAACTGTTCGTGTTGCCGAAGAGGAAGCGGCTGCTGACGACATGGTCGCCCGCCCGCAGCAGCGCCAGGCAGACGGCCGTGACCGCCCCCATGCCGGTGGCGAAGCACGCGGTGCCGCGCGCTTCTTCCAGCAGCGTGACCTTGGCCTCGAGCGCGGTGACGGTCGGATTGCCCTGGCGCGCGTAGACCGGCCCCGAGCGCAAGCCCTGGAAGACTTCCGCCAGATGGCGCGCCGTGGGGTAGCTGAACGCCGCGCCGACATGCATCGGCTGGTGCGCGGCCCCGGCGTCGACGCCGGCGAGGCGATCCGAGTGCAGCAGCCGCGTCGATGCGCCGTAGCGGCGCGCAGGAGATTGAGTCATGGCCGATCCGGAAAGAGGCGGTGGAGAGCCGCCATTCTCGTGCGGACCGGCGGCTTGCGCTCGCCCGCGGCCGCCGGCCGGTCAAGGCTTCAGGTCGAACACCAGCACTTCGGCCTGCCTGCCGCCGTCCAGCGTCAGCGTTTCCTCGCCGCGCAGCTGCAGCGCGTCGCCGGCTTCGAGCGGCTGGCCGTTCACGCGCAGGCCGCCGCGCGCCAGGTGCACGTAGGTCAATCGGCCGGCGGGCAGCGGCAACTGCTGGCGTTCGTCGCCGTCGAACAGCCCCGCGAAGAGCCGCGCGTCGGCGTTGAGCGTGACCGCGCCCGGCGCCCCGTCCGGCGCCCCGATCAGCGCCAGCCGGCCGCGCTTGCGTTCCGGCGGGACGTGGATTTGCTCGTAGCTCGGCGCGATGCCGCCGCGCTCGGGCAGGATCCAGATCTGCAGGAAGTGCGTCGCGGATTCCTTGGAATGGTTGTATTCGCTGTGGCGCACGCCGCTGCCCGCCGTCATGCGCTGCACGTCGCCGGGCACGATCACGCCCGCTTCGGCGCCGCCGGCGATGCCGTTGCCCATCGAGTCCCGGTGCGCCAGCGCGCCGTCCAGCACATAGCTGATGATCTCCATGTCGCGATGGCCGTGCGCGCCGAACCCGGTGCCGGGGGCGATGGTGTCGTCGTTGAGCACGCGCAGGTTGCCGAAGCCCATGTGCGCGGGGTCGTGGTAGTCCGCGAACGAGAAGCTGTGGCGGCTGTTCAGCCAGCCGTGGTCGGCGCGTCCGCGGTCTTGCGCCTTGCGAAGGGTGAGCATGGAAATCTCCTGTGCGTTCTTGAATCCGTGGGGCAAGTGTGGGCCGCGGCGGGGCGCCCGTGATCCAAAGGATTCGAATGCAGCGTTGCGCGGCGCGGGCAGCAAGTAGGATGGGGCTCGAGCGTCTTCCCCCGCCACCGCCGTGACCGAATCCGTTGACGAACACGAACGATCCATCGCCGCCGAGCTCGCGCGCGCCGAGCGCTGGGCGCGCGAAGGCCGCGTCGACGAGGCGCTCGCCGCCTGCCGGGCGCTCGTGCTGAAGCTCGACGGCGAGCGCGGCCGGTTGGCGGCCGAGCTGCTGCTGCACCGGCGCGAACCCGACCGCCGGGCCGCCACGTCGGGGCCGGCGGGCGAAGCGCCGTCCGATCCGGGCGCGGACCCGCTGACGGGCCTGCCCACCCGCCGCCAGCTCGCCGTCGCCGTCGCCCGGCTCGCGGATCGGCTGCCCGACGCGCCGCTCACGTTGCTGCTCGTCGAGGTCGACCCCTTCCCGCTCGACGGCGGTGAACCGCTCGCGGTCGGCGATGCGGTGCTGCGCGCGATCGCCGCCCTGCTGCGCGCGCAGTCGCGGCCGCACGACCTTCTGGCGCGGGTCGGCGCGCCGACCTTCGTGGTCGCGTTCGGCAGCCCGGTGTCGCTGACCCGGGCGACCCTGGTCGCCGAAAGGCTGCGGGAGGCGATCGAGCGCCACGACTGGCCCCAGATCCGGGCCGGCTTGCGCGTCACCGCCAGCATCGGCGTGGCGGCCTGCGCGGCGGGCGAATCGCTGGACGTCGCGCTGGCCCGCGCGGGCGCCGCGCTCGGCGAGGGCCGCCGCGTCGGCCGCAACCAGGTGCGCGGC
>JBEVLR010000119.1:0-5542 GCA_040509075.1 Burkholderiaceae bacterium
CTTCCTCGTCACGGCGGCGTTGTTCTTCATGATCCCGCTCTGGATCATGGTGATGACCTCGCTGAAGCCGATGGAGGAGATCCGCCTCGGCAACCTGTTCGCGCCGCCGGCGGCGGCCACGCTGGAGCCTTGGGCGCAGGCGTGGTCGCAGGCGTGCACCGGGCTGCGGTGCGGGGGGCTGCGCGGCGGTTTCGTGAATTCGGCGAGCATCGCCGTGCCGAGCGTGATCGCGTCGATCCTGCTCGGCGCGTTGAACGGCTACGCGCTGTCGCTGTGGCGCCCGCGCGGCGCGCGGCCCCTGTACGCGGCGCTGCTGGCCGGCGCGTTCATCCCGGCCCAGGCGATGATGTATCCGCTGGTGCGCGCGCTCGCGGCGCTGGGCCTGTTCGGCAGCCTGCCCGGCATCGTGCTGATCCACACCTTGCTGGGCATGCCGCTGACGACGCTGCTGTTCGCCAACCACTACCGCGGCCTGCCGCGCGAGCTGTTCATGGCCGCGCGCATCGACGGCGGCGGCTTCTGGCGCATCTTCGCGCAGCTCATGCTGCCGATGTCCCTGCCCGTGGCGGCCGTGGCGGCCATCATGCAGGTCACGGGCATCTGGAACGATTTCCTGCTCGGCTTCGTGTTCGGCGGCCGGCACCTGCCGATGACCGTGCAATTGAACAACATCGTCAACACCACCACCGGCGAACGGCTCTACAACGTCGACATGGCGGCCACGCTGCTGACGTCGGCGGTGCCCTTGGCGGTCTACCTGGCCTGCGGGCGCTGGTTCGTGCGCGGCATCGCGGCCGGGGCCGTCAAAGGTTGAGACCACACGTGCCTTCCGTCCTCATCCGCGGGCTCGCCGTGCGCGTGGGCTCCGCGCCCGTCATCCAGGATCTCGACCTTCGCGTCGAAGCCGGCGAATTCCTCGTGCTGCTGGGGCCGTCGGGCTGCGGCAAGTCGACGCTGCTGCACGCGGTCGCGGGACTGGTCGACGTCGACGCGGGCAGCGTCCACATCGACGGCCGCGACGTCACCTGGGCCGAGCCGAAGGATCGCGGGATCGGGATGGTGTTCCAGTCCTACGCGCTCTATCCGACGATGACCGTCGAGCGCAACCTGTCGTTCGCGTCGCGCGCGGCCGGCGTGCCGCGGGCGGAGATCGCGCGGCGCGTCGAACGCGCGTCTCGGCTGCTTCAGATCGAGCCCCTCCTGTCGCGCCGGCCCGCGCAGCTGTCGGGCGGCCAGCGCCAGCGCGTCGCGATCGGGCGCGCGCTGGTGCGCGAGGCGCGGGTGTTCCTGTTCGACGAGCCGTTGTCCAACCTCGACGCCAAGCTGCGCACCGAGCTGCGCCGGGAGCTGCAGGCGCTGCACCGCAGCTTGGGCGCGACGATGATCTACGTGACGCACGACCAGGTCGAGGCGATGACGCTGGCCACCCGCGTGGCCGTCATGCGAGGCGGCCGCATCCAGCAGATCGGGACGCCGGGCGAGGTTTATGCCCGTCCCGCCAACGCCTTCGTGGCCGGCTTCCTCGGATCGCCCGGCATGAACTTCATCGACGGCGCGGCCCTCCCCGGGAACGGCCGCGCGCCGGCGGCCGTGGTGCTCGGCGTCCGGCCCGAGCACGTCGCGCTGCGCGCGGGCGACGCGGGGCTGCCGCGCGCCGAAGTCACGCTCGTCGAGAGGCTCGGAACCCACGCCGTCGTGCGGCTCGACATGCAGGGCCGCGAACTTTCCGCCGTCGTCGCGGCGACGGCGCGGTTCGACGTCGGCACCGAGGTGGGCGTGGAGATGGACCTGAAGCGCGCCAGCGTGTTCGATGCCGCCAGCGGCGAGCGCCTCGAGCTCGACGCGTCGGCGTTCTATCATCGACCCCGTCGACCGTAGCCGACCAAGGCCTGGCCCGAGAATGCCGACGATCAAAGACGTAGCACGACTCGCCGGCGTCGGCGTCGGCACCGCTTCGCGCGTCATCAGCGGCAACGGCTCGTTCTCCAAGGCCGCGGCCGAGCGCGTGGAGTCCGCGGCGCGCGAACTGGGATTCAGGCCGAGCGCCATCGCGCGCGCGCTGTCGATGCAATGCACGGGCACCATCGGCATCTTCGTGCCCGACTTCAACGGCCCGTTCTACGGCCCGCTGCTGCAGGCCATCGACGCCGAGCTGCGCCAGCAGGGCCGCCACATGGTGGCCGCCAACGGCTGCGGCGACGAAGACACGCGCCGGCAGTCGCTGGACGGGGCGCGTTTCCTGATCGAGCGGGAGTGCGACGGCATCATCCTGTGCAGCAACGCGCTGCGCGACGCCGATTTCGCGCAGCTGCGCGACGATTTCTCCAACATCGCCATCGTCAACCGCGACGTGCGCGGCATGAAGAACCAATGTTTCACCGTCGATCACCGCGCGGCCGGACGGCTCGCCGCCGACGCGCTGCTGGAACACGGCCACCGGCGCATCGCCGTGATCTCGGGGCCGCAAGGCGCCGGCGACAACCATCAGCGCCTGCAGGGCCTGTTCGACCGGCTGGCCGAGGACGGCATCCGCGCCGGCGCCGTCCTCGTCGAACAAGGCGACTTCAGCCCGCGCTCCGGGTGGGACGCCGCCGCGCGGCTGATCGCGCGCAAATCCGACGTCACGGCGCTGTTCTGCGCCAACGACCAGATGGCGATGGGCGCGCTGAGCTGCGTGCAGCACCACGGCATCGCGGTGCCGCGGAAGTGGTCGGTGCTGGGCTACGACGACGTCGACATCGCGCCCTTCCTGTCGCCGCGCCTGACCAGCGTGCGCATCCCGATCGCCGAGATGGGGCTCAACGCCTGCCGAATGCTGCTGAACGTGAAGTACGGCTCGCAGCTCGAGGTGTCGCACCGGTTCAAGCCGACGCTGGCGATGCGGGACTCGCTGGCGCGGATCGGCTAGGGCCTGCCGGCGCCCGGCCCGCCCAAGCCTGCGCCGCGGCGGCGTTGCGGCGACGCGGCGGCCCCGCCCCGGACGGGCGCCACATAATGCGGACGCGGCCGACCGCCGGGCCATCGCGCGCGCGGCCGCCACAGGAGCGAAGAATGCCGGACCCCTCCCGAACGGAATCCATCACCGCACCGTCCGGCGACGAGCCGTCCGGGAAGCGGTGAGCCCGGCATGCGCCGCGCCGCCGTCGTCATCGGCTGTTCGAATTACCGCGACCCCCAGATCGGCGCGCTGCGATTCGCGCATCGCGACGCCGAATCGGTCGCCGGCGCGCTGACGGCGTTCTGCGGCGTCGGGCGCGACGACCTCGCGCTGTGCACCAGCGCCGGCCTCGGCGCCCGTTCGGCCGACCGCAGCGCGATCGCCGCCGCCCTGCTCGGGCTGTCGAGCCGGCCGGCCGACGTGGTGTTCTTCTTTTTCAGCGGACACGGCTTCCGCAGCCCGGACGACGGGCGGGACTACCTGCTGCCGCACGACGCGCTCTACGGCGACCTGAGGTACACCGCGATCGCCCTCGACGACGTGACGTCCAGGCTGGCGAAGTGCAACGCGCGCTGCGCGGTGCTGATCCTCGATGCGTGCCGGACGTTCACGCGCGGCGGCAAGCCGGTCGGCATCGAATCGCTGGCGCCGATCGATCCGCAAGGGCTGGCCGTCAACGGCCTGGCGGCCTTCTTCTCGTGCCGCCCGTCCGAGCGCTCCTACGAAGCCGATACGCTCGGCGGCAGCGTGTTCACGGCCGCGCTGCTGGAGGCGCTGGGCGACGACGGCCGCTGCCGCACGGTCCGCGAGCTCGACGCCTACCTCGCGCGCCGCGCGCCCGAATTGAGCCTGGCCCACGACCGCCCGCTGCAGCGGCCCCTGGCGCGCGTCGAACCGCTGGAGATGGCCAACGTCGCCATCGTCTCGCGCGATCGGCTGGTCGAGCTGGGTTCCAAGCTGCGCCTGGGACGCGAACGGCGGCGCGCCCCGCCACCGGCGGCGCCCCCGTCGTCCGCGCCGCTGAACACCAGCCTGGCCGCGCTCGACATCGGCAGCAGCAATTCGCTGTGCGCGTTCCCGGCCGCCGACGGCGAGCTGCGCATCATCCCCGGGCCGGGAGGCCGGCGCCACGTGCCGTCCGCGGTGCTGGTGCGGCCCGACATGGACTACGAGATCGGCCAGGCCGCGATCGACGGCGCCGGCGCCTCCGACGGCGTGCTGCTGCGCAACTTCAAGCGCCTGGTGCCGACCGGCGGCGCGCTGGGCGCGCACGGCCGCGACATCGCCGCCACCGACCTGGTGACGGCGACCGTCGCGTCGATCGTGCGCAACGCGGAGGAAACGCTCGGCGCCAAGGTCTGCGAGGTGCTGGCCGCGGTGCCGGCCGGCTTCGGGTTCCGGGCCCGCGACGAATTCGCCGGCGCCATCGCGCGCGCCGGGGTCGATCTGGTCCGCCTCATCAGCGAGCCCTGCGCCGCGGCGGTCTGCGGCTTCCACGACGCCCTCGACCGCCGCGACCGCCCGCCCGCGCAAGCGCTGCACATGCGGGTGGTGGTGATCGACATCGGCGGCGGCACGACCGACGTGGCCGTGGTGGAAATCGCCGAGGTCGACGGCTCGGTCCAGTTCGAGGTGCTGTCGGTCACCGGGGATCCGTCGACGGCCGGCATCGACTTCGACGTCGCGCTGCACGCGCTGATCCGCCAGCGGATGACCGCCCTGGCGCGCGGCGCGGACGTCGCGATCGACCTGGACGCCGAACGGCAGCTGCGCGCGGAAGCCGAACGCGTCAAGGTGCGGCTGGGCGCGGCCGACCACGCCAGCGTCGTGCTGAGCAACCTCGAATCGGCGGCCGGGCTGCGCGACCTGGAAATCGTCGTCTCCCGCGCCGACCTGGTCGCGGCGACCGCCGACCTCGTCGAACGGATCGAAAGCTGCATCGAGGCGGCGGTCGGGGCGTCGCACGACGTCGAAACCCCCGACCGCGGATGGGGCGCGGTCGACGCGATCATGCTGGCCGGCATGGGCAGCAAGATCTGGCCCGTGCGCCAGCTGATCGACCGGCTGGCGCAGGGGCGCGAGGTCATCGCGCGCCACGAGGAATCGGCCGTGGTGACGGGCCTGGCGCGCTACGCCGCCGTGCTCCGCGAACCGTTCGGCCGAGGTTGGCGCGAGCTGCTGCTGATCGACGCGCTGCCGTCGTCCGTCTACATCGATTGCGAACGGCGGGCCGAGTCCGGCGGATCGATCGACGGCGATTCGCCGCCTTGCGTGTTGTCGTCGTCGGCCGGGATGAACACGTCGCCGGTGCGCATCCTGTCGGCTTTCTCCCTCTTCCCGGTCGCCGGCTCCTGCACGCTGGAGTTGGGCGGGCCGGCGCAACGGCACACGCTGGTCGTGTACGAGGCGGACCGCGACGGGCGCCGCGTCGACCTGGCGCGCATCGCGATCGACGCCGCCGGCGACCGGCGCAAGGTGACGTTGAAACTCGACGTGGACGAAAACAGCACCCTCCAGCTGACGCTCGACGGGCCGTCGCGCGAAGAACGGCGCGTCATCCTGCTGTGCGGCGCCCACACGGCGAGCGGCCGCGCCCGCATCGAT
>JBEVLR010000120.1:0-5144 GCA_040509075.1 Burkholderiaceae bacterium
GTGGCGGTGGCGCCGGCCGAGCTCAGCGACAGCACGCCGGTGGCCGCGTTGTAGCTGGCGGCGACGTTGCCGAAGGTGGCGCTGCTGGTGTTGGTGAAGGCGAGCAGGTCTTGGCCGGCGGCGAAATTGACCGTGATCGAGACGGTGGCCGAGGCGAGCGTGGTGTTGTCGATGTCGGCGACGGTGAGGCCGGCGTCGACGGCCAGCGGCGCGCCGTTCTCGGTGTAGGCCGTGGCGCCGCCGGAGGGGGTGATGGCCGGCGCATCGTTCACGGCGGTCACGCTCAAGGCCTTGTGCGACGTGTTGCTGTTGAGGCTGCCGTCGCTGACGGTGAACGCGATCGTGCGGCTGGCGGTGCTGGGATTGTTGGAGCTGTTGGCGTAGGTGACCGCGCGGAGTGCGGCTTGCCATTGGGTGACGGTGGCGGTGGCGCCGGCCGAGCTCAGCGACAGCACGCCGGTGGCCGCGTTGTAGCTGGCGGCGACGTTGCCGAAGGTGGCGCTGCTGGTGTTGGTGAAGGCGAGCAGGTCTTGCCCGCTGGCGAAGTTGGCGGTGATCGAGACGGTGGCGGAGGCGAGCGTGGCGGTGTCGGCGTCGGCGACGGTGAGGCCAGCGTCGACGACCAGCGGCGCGCCGTTCTCGGTGTAGGCCGTGCCGCCGCCGGAGGCGCTGACGACAGGGGCGTCATTGACCGCGGTGACGCTCAGCGCCTTGGTCGAGGCGGCGCTGCTCAGGCTGCCGTCGTTGACGGCGAACGCGATCGTGCGACTGGCGGTGCTGGGGGTGTCGGAGCTGTTGGCGTAGGTGACGGCCCGCAGCGCGGACTGCCACTGCGCAAGCGTGGCGGTGGCGCCGGCCGAGCTCAGCGACAGCACGCCGGTGGCGGCGTCGTAGCTGGCGGCGACGTTGCCGAAGGTGGCGCTGCTGGTGTTGGTGAACGCGAGCAGATCCTGGCCGGCGGCGAAGTTGGCGGTGATCGAGATGGTGGCGGAGGCCAGCGTGGTGTTGTCGACGTCGGCGACGGTGAGGCCGGCGTCGACGGCCAGCGGCGCGCCGTTCTCGGTGTAGGCCGTGGTGCCGCCGGACGTGGTGACGACCGGCGCGTCGTCGACGGCGGTGACGCTCAGCGACTTGGTCGAGGCGGCGCTGCTCAGGCTGCCGTCGTTGACGGCGAACGCGATCGTGCGACTGGCGGTGCTGGGATTGTTGGAGCTGTTGGCGTAGGTGACCGCGCGGAGTGCAGCCTGCCATTGGGCGACGGTGGCGGTGGCGCCAGCGGAGCTCAGCGACAGCACGCCGATGGCGGCGTTGTAGCTGGCGGCGACGTTGCCGAAAGTGGCGCTGCTGGTGTTGGTGAACGCGAGCAGATCCTGGCCGGCGGCGAAATTGACCGTGATCGAGACGGTGGCCGAAGCGAGCGTGGCGGTGTCGGCGTCGCTGACGGTGACGCCAGCGTCGACGGCCAGCGGCGCGCCGTTCTCGGTGTAGGCCGTGGTGCCGCCGGAGGGGGTGACGACGGGGGCATCATTGACCGCGGTCACGCTCAGCGCTTTGGTCGAGGCGGCGCTGCTCAGGCTGCCGTCGTTGACAGCGAACGAGATCGTGCGACCGGCGGTGCTGGGGGTGTCGGAGCTGTTGGCGTAGGTGACCGCGCGGAGTGCGGCCTGCCATTGGGCGATGGTGGCGGTGGCGCCGGCGGAGCTCAGCGACAGCACGCCGGTGGCGGCGTCGTAGCTGGCGGCGACGTTGCCGAAGGTGGCGCTGCTGGTGTTGGTGAACGCGAGCAGATCTTGCCCACTAGCGAAGTTGGTGGTGATGCTGACGGTGGCCGAGGCCAGCGTCGCGTTGTCGATGTCGGCGATGGTGAGGCCGGCGTCGACGGCCAGCGGCGCGCCGTTCTCGGTGTAGGCCGTGGCGCCGCCGGAGGGGGACAGGACGGGCGCGTCGTCGACCGGCGTCACGTTGATCGTCATCGTCCGGGGCGTGGGGTCGGTGTCGGCGCCGCCGTTGAGGGTGCCGCCGTTGTCCTGCACCTGGAACGTGAACGCGGCGTAGCCGGCGCCGTTGGCGTTGGCCGCGGGCGTGAAGACGAGTCGGCCGGCGTCGAGGTCGGCCTTGTCCACGGAGGCGCCGGCGACGACGGCCACGCCGTTGTCGGTGAGCGTGCCGGCGCCGGGCAACGTAGTGATCTTGACGGCGGCGAAGGCGTCGGCGGTCGGATCGTTCGGGTCGATGAACGTGAAGTCGGCGGCGGTGAAGGTGTAGGCCGTGTCTTCGGGCGTGGTGGCCGTGTGGTTGGCGCCCAGGGGCGCGTGGTTGACCGGGGCCTGCACGTCGAGGCCGAACTCGGAGGTGTCGCCGGTCGATTGATTGGTCGCGGTCGCGCTGATCCATTCGCCGCGGGCGACGGCCGCCGACAGCGTGGGGTTGAAGGTGGCGTCGCCGGAGGCGTCGGTGGTCACGGTGACCGAGCCGAGGAAGCGCTGGCCCCCGCCATGGCCGGAGGCGTCGGCCGTGGCGTTGGCGAAGAACTGGATCAGGAAGCTGGTCGAGGCGACGCTGTTGAACGAGCCGCCGACCGCCGTCGTGCCGGCCCCTCTCACGACGCTGGTGATCACCGGGAAGTTCTGCAGGTTGTTGGCGCCGGTGTCGGCGTCGCCGGCGTCGTTCGGCGTCACGCCGTCCCTGCCGAGTTCGATGCCGAGGTCGCCGTTGGCATAGATGCTGTTGCCGAGGATGCTGTTGCCGGTGCTCGGCGCGGAAGCCGTCAGGTTGACCCCGGGACTGATGACTTGGTCGCCCGCGCTCGCCACATAGATGCCGCCGCCGGCATTGCCGCTGATGAGATTGCCGGCGCCGGCCGCCGTGCCGCCGATGGTGACGCCGCTGGCGTTGAACAAGGAGATGCCCGCGTCCCTGCCGTTGGCCACGGCGACGGTGCCGGCGGCGTCCGTGCCGATGTAGTTGCCCTGGATCTGGGTGCCCGAGATGGTCGACGCGTTGATGAAGATGCCTTCATACAAATTGCCGGAAATGACGTTGCGGGCGCCGCTGGTGGTGCCGCCGATCTGCTGGACGGTGCCGCCGTCCACGGTCAGCCCCACTTCGTTGTTGCCCAACGCGGCCGTTCCCGCGGCGTTCAGGCCGATGAGGTTGCCTTGGACGGTGTTGGCCCCGGCCTGGATCCAGATGCCTCTGGAGCCGTTGCCGCTCACCACGTTGCCCGCGCCTGCGGCCGTCCCTCCGATCGTCACGCCGGCGGAGCCCGACGCGATCCGGATGCCCGCGCCGTTTTGTCCGGCCGCATTGGGGACGGCATTGGCGCCGCCGATGTCCGTGCCGATGTAATTGCCCTGGATGAACGAGCCGGCCGTGGTCGATGCGAACACGATGCCGTCGTAGGCGTTGCCCGAGACGACGTTGCGCGCCGCGCCGCTGGTGCCGCCGATGGTGACGCCGGAGGCGCCGGCTTCCACGTAGACGCCGGTCTTGTTGCCCAGCGCGGCGGTTCCCGCCGCGTCGGTGCCGATCAAGTTGCCTTCGATCAGCGCGCCCGCGCTGCCGCCGCCGACGTCGATGCCGTAGCTCGCATTGCCCGAGATCAGGTTGCCGGAACCCGCGGCCGTTCCGCCGATGGTGACCCCGCTCGAATTGGTGATGCCGATGCCGTGAGTGCCGTTGGCCACGGCGGCGGTGCCGCCGGCGTTGACCCCGATGGCGTTGCCCACGACGACGATCCCGCTGCTGGAAGCGGTGATCTCGATGCCGCGCGTCGCGTTGCCCGAAAGCAGGTTGCCGCCGCCGGCGGCGGTGCTGCCGATCGTCCCGTTGGCGACGCTGCTGTACAGGATGCCGTCATTGCCGTTGGCCAGCGCCGCGGTGCCGGCCGCGTTGACGCCGACGTAGCTGCCCATGACGGAGATGTTGGAGCCGCCGTTCGCGTAGATGCCGGTGAGCCCGTTGCCCGACATCACGTTGCGGTCGGACGCGGCCGTGCCGCCGATGACGACGTTGGACGCGTTGAGCATCATGATGCCGTTCGAGCCGTTGCCCAGGCCGGCGGCGCTCGAGGTGTCGGTGCCGAGGTAGGCATCGGTGAGCGCGAAGCCGGAAGCCCCGTTGACCACGATGCCCGCTCCGGCGAAGCGCACGACGATCAGGCCCTTGACGCTGCTGCCGGAACTGGCGGCGGAGAAGGTCAACCCGTTGGAGGAGGCGCCGGCGGCCACGCCGTCGATCTCGATGAGGGGCGAGGAGGAGGCGCCGGGCTGGGTGGTGCCGTCGATGGTGACGGCGTCGCTGAGGGTGGGCAGCGCGGAGGTGGGGGCGATGACTTCGATGCCGGCGCCGGGGATGTTGAAGACGATGGTGTCGGCGCCGGCGCTGGCGTTGGCGTCGAGGATGGCCTGGCGCAGCGAGCCGGCGCCGGCGTCGTTGGTGTTGGTGACGACGAAGGTGCGGTGGGCGGTGAGGGAGACCGTTTTGGTGGAGGCGGCGCTGTTGGCGCTACCGTCGTTGACGACGAAGGAGATCGTGCGGGCCGCGGTGCTGGGGGTGGTGGAGCTGTCGTTGTAGGTGACCGCGCGGAGTGCGGCCTGCCATTGGGCGATGGTGGCGGTGGCGCCGGCCGAGCTGAGCGACAGCACGCCGGTGGCGGCGTCGTAGGTGGCGGCGACGTTGCCGAAAGTGGCGGTGCTGGTGTTGGTGAAGGCGAGCAGGTCTTGCCCGCTGGCGAAGTTGGCGGTGATGCTGACGGTGCCCGAGGCGAGCGTGGTGTTGTCGGCGTCGGCGACGGTGAGGCCGGCGTCGACGGTGACCGCGGGGCCGCCCTGCGTGAAGGCGGAGCTGCCGCCGGAAGTGGTGACGGCGGGCGCGTCATTGGCGGCGGTGACGCTCAGCGCTTTGGTGGAGGCGGCGCTGCTCAGGCTGCCGTCGTTGGCCACGAACGAGATCGTGCGGCTGGCGGTGCTGGGGGTGTCGGAGCTGTTGGCGTAGGTGACCGCGCGGAGTGCGGCCTGCCACTGGGCGACGGTGGCGGTGGCGCCAGCGGAGCTCAGCGACAGCACGCCGATGGCGGCGTTGTAGCTGGCGGCGACGTTGCCGAAAGTGGCGGTGCTGGTGTTGGTGAAGGCGAGCAGGTCTTG
>JBEVLR010000121.1:0-3129 GCA_040509075.1 Burkholderiaceae bacterium
GTCCATGGAAGACGTTGTGCTCCGGACGATGCGCCCTTGCCTGACGCGCGGCCGCCTTCGATCGGCGCCGCGCAGCAATGTGCAGCTCTCCTTACGCCGGTATGAACCGGATCAAGTTCTCGGGTTCGGCCTAGGTTACCCTTCCTTTGGCCGTCTCAGCATCTCTATCGGATGCACCCCGGAGCACAGTCGAGTTTACCTGTCCCCCGAATGGGGGGCTCCTGGAATTTTGTTACTGAAAATACACGGTTTGCGAGCCGGAGCGCTCGTGCCGGGAAGCCGCCCGGGCGCTGCGCGCGGGCGGCGGAGGCCCCGAAATTGCCGAAGGCGCAGACCGGCCGGTGAATCCGTACCATCGTCCCGGCCGTACAGCGGGAACGGGCCGCCCCGATCGCGCGGCCAGGAGACATGCGCATGCCCAACCCCACCGCCCGTGCCGTCGGCTGGGTCGAACGAGGTGTCGTGCCGGACCGCGTCGTGCGGCTCGGCATCCGCCGGCTGTTGAAGGAACGGCTCGCCGAAATCGAGGCGGGCGATGCCGAGGCCGCCGCCGAGGCGGCGCAGGCGTTCATCGATTCGATGCGCCGGGCGCCGATCGCCCTGGTGCCCGACAAAGCCAACGAACAGCACTACGAAGTGCCCGCGGCGTTCTTCGCCGGCGTGCTGGGGCCGCACCGCAAGTACAGCAGCTGCCATTGGGGCGAGGGCGTGCGCGATCTCGCGCAGGCTGAAGCGGACGCCTTGCGCATCACCTGCGAACGCGCCGGCTTGGCCGATGGCCAGCGCGTGCTGGAGCTGGGCTGCGGCTGGGGGTCGCTCAGCCTGTGGATGGCCGAACGTTTTCCGGGAAGCCGCATCACCGCGCTGTCGAATTCGAGCTCGCAGCGCCGGCACATCGAGGCGCAGGCGGCCGCGCGCGGGCTCGCCAACCTGCAGGTCGTGACCTGCGACATCAACGATTTCGAAGCCGAGGCGGCTTGCTTCGACCGGGTCGTCTCCATCGAGATGTTCGAACACCTGCGCAATTGGCCGCGCGCGTTCCGCCGCATCGCCCGCTGGCTCGCGCCGCAGGGCCGTTTCTTCATGCACGTGTTCGCGCACCGCGGCGCGTCCTACGCTTTCGTCGAGCGCGACGACAGCGACTGGATGAGCCGCCATTTCTTTTCCGGCGGCATGATGCCCGGCGACGATCTGGCGCCCAATTTCCAGGACGACCTGCGCCTGTTGCGGCGCTGGCGCTGGGACGGCACGCATTACCAGAAAACGTCGCAGGCGTGGCTGCGCAACATGGACGGCGCGCGCGAGGCCCTGATGCCGTCGATGCGGCAGGCTTACGGCGGCGACGCCGAAACCTGGTGGCGGCGCTGGCGGCTGTTCTTCATGTCGGTGGCGGAGCTGTTCGGCTACGACGAAGGGCAGCGATGGTGGGTCGGCCATTACCTGTTCGAGAAGCGCCCGTGAACCCGCCGTCCCCGACTCCCGCCGCCGACGCGCCCGGGCGCGCGCGCCAGCTGGCGAACTTCGTGGCCTTCCAGGGCGCGTGGTTCGCCGCGGTGCTCGGCGCGGCGCATGGCGTCCCCCTGTGGGGCACGGTGGCCCCGGTCGCCGCGATGGGATGGCACGTGGCGGCCTCGGCGCGGCCGCTCGTCGAGGCGAAATTGCTCGCGATCGTCTGCGCGATCGGCTTCGTCTCGGAAACCGCTTCGGTGCTGCAGGGCCACGTCGCGTACCCGTCGGGCCAACCGGTGGCGTATTTGCCGCCGTATTGGATGGTCGCGCTGTGGGGCCTGTTGGGCATCGCGCTCAACGTGACGCTGAGGTGGCTGAAGCATCGCCCCGTCCTCGCGTCCGCGCTCGGCGCGGTGGCCGGCCCGCTGTCCTTCGTCTCGGGGGTGAAGCTGGGCGGCGCGGAGTTCGTCGATCCGAGCCCGGCGCTCGTCACGCTGGCGTGCACCTGGGGGGTGCTGATGCCGGCGTTGATGGCGTTGTCCAACCGTTTCGACGGCGTCGCCGTTCCCGCGCCCATCGAGGAGCCCTCCCATGCCTGATTCGTCGACTTGGCTTCCCGTCGCTTTGTCGGGCCTGGCGCCGGCCGCGGCGGTGGGCGCGCTGACCTGGATCGCGAGCCTCGTGCGGCGCGACGTCAGCCTGGTCGACCGCACCTGGTCGCTGATGATCGCGGGGCCCGCGATCGCCTATGCGCTGCAGGCGGCCGCCGTCGAGGCGCGCGTGGCGATCGTGCTGGCGCTGGTCGTCGCCTGGGGCGTGCGCCTGGCCGCCTACATCACCTGGCGGAACTGGGGGCATGGCGAAGACCGGCGTTACCAGCGGATCCGCGCCCGCAACCAGCCGCATTTCGCGCTCAAGAGCCTGGTCTTGGTGTTCGCGCTGCAGGTCGTGCTCGCATGGATCGTGACCGCGCCGATCTTGGCCGCCGTGGCCGGCGCGCGGCCGCTGGGCGCGCTCGACGCGGCCGGCGCCGCGATGGCGTCGATCGGATTCGTTTTCGAGGCGGTCGGCGACGCGCAAATGGCGCGCTTCAAAGCCGACCCCCGCAATCGGGGACAGGTGATGGATCGCGGGCTGTGGGGGCTGACGCGCCATCCGAACTATTTCGGCGAGGCCGTCTTTTGGTGGGGGCTCTGGTTGATCGCGCTCGGCGCGGCCGGCTCCGACGCCGCCTGGACCGCGGTTTCTCCGCTGTTGATGACCGTGCTGCTGCTGAAGGTGTCGGGCGTGGCGATGCTCGAAAAAGACATCGCCGATCGCCGTCCGGCCTATCGCGACTACATCGCGCGCACCAACGCGTTCTTCCCGTGGCGGCGGCGCGCGCAGGATCCTTCCCCATGAGGTCGCCCGCCATCGCCATGGCCCTCGCCGCCGCCGGCGTCTGCCGCTTCGGGGCCGCCGCCATGTCGGCGCCGCCGGCTTCCGGCGCGGGGGGCGATGCGACTGCGCCGGCCGTGCGGGTCTATGAATTCCACGCGCTGCTGGACGGCAAGCCGATCGGCGACCATACCTTCCGCGTCGTCGTCTCCGGCGCGGATCGCCGGGTGACGAGCGCCGCGGATTTCTCCGTCAAGTTCCTCGGCGTGGACGTCTACCGCTACCACCACCGCGCTGACGAGC
>JBEVLR010000122.1:0-6656 GCA_040509075.1 Burkholderiaceae bacterium
CAATTCAGCGACGCCACCGACCTGCTGCTGGAGAAAACGGTCGGCCGAGGCGCCGCTCGCCCGATCTGGAACGAAATGAAGGGCAACACGGCGCTCGCCTTCGAAGCGCGGCGCGGCGGCCAGGTGCTGCTGGACGCGCTCGACGCGCTTCGCCGCAACTGGGGCGAGCGCTTCGAGCTGCACGTCATCGGGCACTCCGCCGGATCGATTTTCCTGGGCCACCTGCTTTCGGCCTTGACCGCGCGCAAGCCGCCCCGGGATTCGGCTCCGGCCAAGCTCGGCGCGCTGTGGCCGAAGACCGTCAACCTGTTCGCGCCCGCCTGCACCGTGGCTTTCGCCAACCAGCACTACGCCGGCAACGAAGACGTGCTGGATCGCCTGTCCATGGACATCCTCTCCGACCGCGCGGAACGCGACGACAACGTTTCCTACATTTACCGCAAGTCCCTGCTCTACTTCGTGTCGGCGGCCCTCGAGGCCGATCCCCGCACCCCTTTGCTGGGGATGGCGCGCATCGGCTCGCCCGAAGACCACGGCTGGGACGGGTCGTCGGACACCGGCGAGACCCTCGCCGCCTGGCGGCTGGCCGCGCAGCAGGCCGACCTGTCCCGACGCACCGAGGTCGTCGACAAGCCGGTGAACGTGGCGACCGGCGGCGGCGGGCGCACCGTCCAGCCGGCGTCCCACGGCGGCTTCGACAACGACATCGACGTCGTCTCGCGCACGTTGGCGCGGATCACGGGCGGCGACTTGGCGCTTCCGGTCGTCGACTTGCGCGGGTACTGAAGCCGCCTCCGCTTCCCCGCCGTCCCGGGGCCTCGCGACGACGCGGGGCTTGCGGGCCGCAGGCGGGCATCCTCGAGCGACCGTCGCAGTTGCGTCGCGGGCCGGCCGCCATGACCGGCTACGCTGGAACGATCTCAGGCCGACCTTGACCGCCGCCGTCTTCGCCATCGTCCTAATCGCCGCAGTGCTCCACGCTGGCTGGAACGCCATCATCAGGGGCCGCACCGATCCCTTGATGACCACCATCCTGGTCACCGGCTCGGCCGCGACGGTCGCCGTCGCGTGCTTGCCTTTCCTGGCCATGCCGGCTCCGAAAAGCTGGCCTTTCATCGCCGCCTCGAGCGGCCTGCAGCTCGTCTATTTCCTGCTCCTCGCGCAAACCTACCGAATCGCCGACATGAGCGTGGCCTATCCGGTGATGCGAGGCGCCGCGCCGCTGCTCGTGGCGATTTCGAGCTCCTTCATGCCGGGTCGAGCTTTGACGCCGCAAACGTGGCTGGGGATCGGGTTGATCTGCATGGGCATCGTCGGCATGGCCCTGCGGCAGCGGCGCGGATCAGGCATCGGGACGGCGCTCGCGCTGCTCAACGCCGTCGCGATCGCAAGCTACACCCTGGTCGACGGCGAAGGGGTGCGCCGATCCGGCGCCACGGCGGCCTACACGCTGTGGATCTTCCTGTTCACGGGCGTCCCTCTCGTCGCTTGGGCGAGCCTGCGCAGGAAAGCCGCGTTGGCGCGGTGCTTCCGCCTCCACTGGCGCGCCGGCGCGATGGGCGGTTGCGGGACGGTGGCGTCCTATGGCCTGGCGTTGTGGGCCATGACGCTCGCTCCCGTTGCCGTCGTCGCCGCCCTTCGAGAAACGTCGATCCTGTTCGCGGTGGCGATCTCCGCGCTTTGGCTGAGGGAGCGCGTCGGCCGTGCGCGGATCGCGGCCGCTTGCCTGGTTGCGGCGGGGGCGCTGGTTCTTCGGGTGGCGTAGCGGGACGAGACCCAGGGTGACGGCGATCGGCCCCGACGGGGCGCCCGCGCGACTCCCCAAAAAGACGAAAGGGCTAGCGGCTTCGCTGCTGGCCCTCGAATCTTTGGTCGGGGCGGCGGGATTCGAACTCGCTACCCCTTGCGCCCCATTCAACCCGAACGTCGTTTCTTGGCGTCCACGTCGATCCGAATCCAGGAAAGAATATCATATTAATCAATAACTTAGACAAATTCACTGTCCCGCAGCATCCAACGACGTCCACTGAAAGCCTGCGACAAACGGCACCGAACGGGCACCAGGAATCTCTGGTGCCCGTTTCCCCGGCTCATCAAGGAATAGCGATGGCGGTCATTTCGGACAAGGCGATGCAAGCCAAACCGGGCGAGTCGGACGTCTGGCTGATCGAGGCCGGCGCGCGCGGCGAAGGTCGGCTCGTGGGGCGAATCACGCCGGCCGGCGCACGGTCGTTCTACTACCGGTATACGGCCTCGGGCGGCGACCGCGTGCGGCTGCTGATCGGCCCCTACGACCCGCGCGGCGACGGCAAGGCGGCGTTCACGGTGCAGCAGGCACGCGACAAAGCACGCGACCTGTCGGGCCTCTACCGGGCCGGCGTGCGCGATCTTCGCGAGCATTTCCAGCAGGCGGCCGACGACCAGCGCCACGCCGAGGAAGCGCGCCGCACCGCCGCCGCGGAGACGGCACGCATCGCGGAACTCCAGGCGCAGCGACGCCTGACCGTCCGCCAACTGTTCGAGCGCTGGCGCACGACGGAACTTCAGCCCGTCACCCGCGCCGACGGCAAGCGGGCGGGCCGTAAAGACGGCGGCGCCTACGTGTTCCAGCAGTTCGAGCGCCATGTTTTTCCCGCCATCGGCCATATCGCCATCACGGAGGTGCGCAAAGCGGACGTGCTCGCGTTGATCGACTTGCAAAAGGCCAAGGGCCAGCTCCGCACCGCTTCCGTGCTGCTCGGCGACCTGCGCCAGATGATGGGTTTCGCGCTCGACCGCGAGTTGATCGATGCCGATCCGCTGGCGTCGATCAAGAAGGCCCGCATCGTCGGCGTGGCCGTGGAGCGCGATCGAGCGCTTTCCGACCAGGAAATTCGCTTGCTGGGCAAGGCGCTGCCCGCCGCACGCATGAACGCGCGCAGCGAAACGGCCGTGTGGCTGCTGATAGCGACGGGCGTTCGCGTCGGCGAGCTGATCGGCGCCGTCTGGTCAGACGCCCTGTCCCCCGAGCCGAAGGCGGCGCAGGCTCGCTTGGAAGCGCTCCAGACCCAAGCCGACAAGGACGGCGCCAAGGTCGGCGTGGTCAATTTGCCCGCCCGGACGTGGCATCTGCCAGACACGAAGAACCAGCGATCCCACACCGTCCACTTGAGCGATTTCGCCCTCGCCCACTTCACCCGTCTGGCTGCACTGCGCGAGGCGCTGCCGGATTCCGACGAACCGACCCCCTGGGCCTTTCCCGCGCGCGACGCACGCCGGCCGGTTTGCGTCAAGAGTTTCGGCAAGCAATTGAGCGACCGGCAGCGCGACCCCGACCGCCGCATGTCGGGCCGCAGCAAGGCGACGCAGTCGCTACAGCTCCCGGGCGGCCGATGGACGGCGCACGATCTTCGCCGCACCGCAGGCACCTTGATGGCCGGGCTGGGCACCAGCGGCGACGTGATCGACGAGTGCCTGAACCACATGATCGAAAGCCGAGTTCGGCGCATCTACATCCGCGACCGTCGACAGACGGAACAGGCGCGGGCTTTCGATGCGCTCGGAGCGAAACTGTCCGACTTGGCGCGCGGCACTTCAACGGCACCCAACGTCATCAGCTTGCGGGTTGCATAACCGCGCGGCGCGGTGCTCGCCTACGCCTCCGGGTCGGGCACCCCGGTCTCGATACCAGTCAGCCCAGAAGAAACCGCCAAGTCGTCAATCTTCCGGGTCAGCCCCAGCGCCTGCCGGTGCTGCCCATCGTCCTGCGGCGATGGCTCCAAATACCCGCTGCGGGCACCGGCTTCAGCGTCGCCAACGCTGCATCGCGATGACCTGTTCCAGGCATCGCAACTCGCGCTCGCCGAGGCGCCAGGCTGTCGCGTGTACGGCCGCCGCCAAGTCGGTCAGCGCGCGCTCGGCGTCGGTGCTCAGGCCCGGCTCGGGCCGGCCTCCGTCATCGAGCAATCGGGTCGACGCCGATAGGTCGGCGTTCGTGGTGTACCAGGCAGGGTCGGGACGGTTGGTCATGTCGCCTATAGCGACACGGCGAAGCGCCTTCACATGTCGGCCAACAGCGTCTCAGCCATGCTTCTAACGCTGTCCCATCGAGGATGGATTAACGCTTTAGCAGAGGCTCCCTGGTAGGACTCCTCAGGAAGTTCTTCCAGTGTCTCGACCAAGGCATGAATGCCTTTCTCCACCTGTCCACCGAGCCTGCCATTAGACGAATCCAGGAGCGCGCGTCCAAAATCTATGGCGTCTTGCCTCAATTCCCAAGCCGCGTTCGGGCCGCCAATTGCCTCAATCTGACCCTCAGCATCCAAAGAAAGCGCTTGAAGTGCTTCTCGAAAGTACATCACGCCAGTAGACCAGTCGTCATCTTGCGAGGAAATATCGTCGACAGACATACCGCGCCTCAATAAGCTGGGGTCGGAAACAAAAGGAGTGTCAGACCCACGCCGAGCCTGCCCCACCAAGGCAGACCGGGTGACGGGGGCACTGGCGTCGGCGGTGCATTTTCAGGCGGGGCCGGCTGCGGATTTCCTGGGTGAGCCTCCTCGGGCGTTATCGGGTTGCCATTGTTGTCATAGCGAACCCAAGGAGAGTTGGGGCCCTTCGTCTTCCAATAGCTGTCGTTTGCTCCGCCGGGCCCACCGCTTTCCCCATCGGGAACGTACCTGCAAACGTCTCTTCCGCCAGGTTGCTGCGGGCCAAAAAAAACGTCCCGGGCCTTTGGCCGCTGCCAGCCGGACTCCAAGGGCCACCCGGAATGTTCGAGGGCGGTGATTGACCACCGTACGGAGCCAAACCATTCGGGTCGAAGTACGAAAGCGGATTCCCCCCGACGTAGGCATATGTATTGATGCCACCTCGGAGTCCGATGGGGTCACTTTGGACATATCGGCCGAGTGCCGGATGTAGTCCCGATGCCCGTTGTAATAATTCCCCGTCTCAGCATCAAACACCTGGCCCGGAAACCGCTGGTTGTACGTGAACACGCCCAGGCCGTTGGGATTGGCGTTCGGCGCCGTCGCGCCGAAGGCTTCGGCGGCGTCCCAACGCCAGACGATCGCCTCGTCCGTGTTGCGCGTGACCACGCGCGGTGTGCCGGTCTGGTCGGCGTAGACGTTGTACGGCGTGGTGACCAGCGTCGCGCTCGCCGCCGCGCCCGATTGCTTCAGCACCGCGATCGGCATGCTGCCGAGGTAGACCGTTTCGGTGACCGGCGCGAGGCCCGCGCCGTACTCGCCCAGGATCTGGCCGCCTTCGTCGTACGCAACGTACGCGACGCCCGTCGGCACCAGCGCCGTCGGGCCCGCCTTGGCGACGCGTTGATCCAGGCCGTTGTAGAGATAACCGACCGTTCCAGCGGGCAGCTTCGCCGTCGCCATGCGCCCGCGTGCGCTGTACGTGTACGTCGCCACGCCGTCCGTCAACGCGTTGCCGGCGTTGTCGTACGTGAAGGACAGCAGGCCCGTGGCGCTTTGGGCCTGCATCAGGCGGTTGCTGGTCGCGGCGAGGGTGCTCGCGTAGTTCGTCGCGCCGATCTTGCCGGCCGTGCGGTTGCCGTTGGCGTCGTAGGCGTAGCCGTACGTCGCCGTGCTTTGCGTGTCGGTGATCAGCCGGCCCAGCGGGTCGTAGGTGAAGTGCTGGTCGAACGCCGCTTGTGCGCCCGCGACGCTGGTGTGCGTGTACGCGAGGATCTGCGCCGCGTTGTCGTAGCCGATCGTCCGCGTCAGGCCCGCCGCGATGCCCGTGCCGGCCGGGTTGCCCAGCAGATAACTCGTGAGGCGTCCGAAGCTGTCGAACGTTCGCTTGTAAGCCACGCCGTCGTTCCAGGTCCAGCCGGTCACCGCGCCCGCCCCGCTGTACGTGACGCCCGACAGCAACCGGAGGGTCGTGTTCGTGTTGGTGCCCACGCCGTTGGCATTGGTCGGATTCAGCGTGACGGCCGTCACCCGGCCGAACGCGTCGTAGCTGTAGTTCGCGCGCGTCCCGCTCGGGTACGTGACCGAGGTCAACGAGCCCGTCGACGAACCCGTGCCGCCCCAAGTGTAAGACGCCGTCAGGACCTTGCCGCTGGTCGTCTGCACCTTCGTGAGCACCGCGCCGCGGACGTCGTACGTGTACGCCGTCGACCCCGATTCATCGGTGACCCGGGTCAGGTGGCCGATGCTGTTGGCCACCGGCGTGGCGCCGCCGTCGTACTGGTAGACCGTCGCCGTGCCCGTGGCGTAGGTCGCGCTGGTCAAGCGGCCCAGCGCGTCATAGGCATACGTCGTCTTGAGCCCCCTCGAATCGGTGCGGGTCAGCACGTTGCCCGCCGGGTCGAACGTCGCTGTCGCCGCGCCGGTGTCGGGGCTGGCGAGCTTGAGCGGATTGCCCAGGCCGTCGAGCGTGTAGGTCGTGGTCAGGCTGCGCGGATCCAGCACGGACGAGATGCGATCCTGGCCGTCGTAGTTGATGCCGGTCACCGCCCGGGGTCCCGACGTGCCCGAGAAGAACGGACTCAGGATCTGGAACGGCCGCTGCAGCATGTCGAAGTTGCGATCGGTTTCGTGGCCGTTCGGGTCGATGTCGATCCAGCGGTTGCCCAGTGCGTCATAGCCGTAGATCCACGTCATCGAGCCCGGCGACGACGTGGAGGTCGCGTTGACCTCCACGCTCACGTCGGC
>JBEVLR010000123.1:0-3130 GCA_040509075.1 Burkholderiaceae bacterium
CTCGCGGGCCGACCAGGCGACCTCCACCTCGGCCGGCACCTCGAACGGGCCGGCCTGCCAGCCGAGCGCCGCGCGGGTCAGCGCGATCTCTTCCGCCCCCAGCGCCTCGCCGTGCGCCTTGGCCGTGCCGGCGCGGTTCGGCGAGCCCTTGCCGATGAGGGTGCGGCAGATGATCAGCGTCGGCCGGGCGGCGCTCTTGCGCGCCTGCGCGATGGCGGCGTCGACGACGTCGATGTCGTGGCCGTCGACCCCGTCGACGACGTCCCACCCGTAGGCGACGAAGCGGGCGCGCACATCGTCGGCGTACCACGGCTGCACCGGGCCGTCGATGGAGATGCCGTTGTCGTCGTACAGCGCGATCAGCTTGTTCAGCTTCCAGGCGCCGGCGAGCGCGCAGGCTTCGTGGCTGATGCCTTCCATCATGCAGCCGTCGCCCATGAACACGTAGGTGGCGTGATCGACGACGACGTGGCCCGGACGGTTGAATTCGGCGGCCAGCAGCTTCTCGGCCAGCGCCATGCCGACCGCATTCGCCACGCCCTGGCCCAGCGGGCCCGTGGTGGTCTCCACACCGGGCGTCAGGTCGACTTCGGGGTGCCCGGGCGTGCGGCTGTGCAGCTTGCGGAAATTCTTCAGCTCGGCGATCGGCAGGTCGTAGCCGGTCAGGTGCAGCAAGGCGTATTGCAGCATCGAGCCGTGGCCGTTGGACAGGACGAATCGGTCGCGATCGGCCCAGTGCGGGTCGGCCGGGTTGTGCTTCAGGTGCCGGCTCCACAGCGCCACGGCCATGTCGGCCATCCCCATCGGCGCGCCCGGATGGCCGGAGTTGGCGGCCTGCACGGCGTCCATCGCCAGCGCGCGGATCGCGTTCGCCATCCGCGCGGGCATCGTCGCGGAACGGGCTGGGACGGCGGACGTTGTCTCGAAGGTCTGGGTCATGGGAACGGCTTTTCGGCGGGGCGCCACGGCAGCGGAGCCCACGATTTTAGACGGTTAGACTGGAGACGGCAGAATCGGGCGGGAAGCCATCAATTCACGGAGTCCACGGGGCGGATGAAGGCACTGATCCTCGCGGCCGGCCGCGGCGAGCGCATGCGCCCGCTCAGCGACCGCACGCCGAAACCGCTGCTGGAGATCGGCGGCAGGAAACTGATCGAATGGCACCTCGAAGCGTTGGCGCGCGCCGGCGTCCGCGAGGTCGTGATCAACACGGCCTGGCTCGAAGAACAATTCCCCGCGGCCCTCGGCGATGGCGCGCGCTACGGCGTGTCCATCACCTATTCGTTCGAAGGCCGCGACCACGGGCACGCGTTGGAAACCGCCGGCGGCATCGCCAAGGCGCTGCCGCTGCTGGGCGACGCGTTCTGGGTCGTGTCGGGCGACATCCATGCGCCGGCGTTCCCGTTCGGCGCCGACGACGCGCGCGGCTTCGCCGCCAGCGGCGCGCTCGGCCAGCTGTGGTTCGTGCCGAACGAAGCGTCCCACCCGAACGGCGATTTCGGCATCGACGAGGCCGGCTATGCCAGCCGCACCGCGCGGCCGATGCTGACCTACGCGAACTTCGCGCTCTTCCGCGCCGCGCTGTTCGCCGACATCGCCCCCGGCGCGACGCTCGCGCTGCGCCCGAAGCTGGAAGAGGCGCTGGACCGCCGCGCGCTGCGCGGCCGCACCTGGGACGGCGCCTGGGCGAACGTCGGAACGCCGCGGCAGCTCGCCGACCTGCGGCGGCGGCCCTGAACGAGCGCCGGCGCGGCGGGGCCGGCGGCCGGCGCGGCCCCCATGATCTACTGGCCCGCCATCGACGACCAGGCCGCACCGCTAACGCGCGGCCAACCCCAAGCAAAGGAACGACATGATCCGAACCACTTCCGCACTGGCGCTCGCGGCGGCTTGCTGCATCGCGCCGCCGCCCGCATGCGCCGCAACCCCGGCCGCGGCGAGCGCCAGCGCGGTCGCCCCCGCGCCCGACGGGCCGCCTGGCGCGCTGCGGCCCGCCATGGACCAGGAACCCTTCGCCAGCTTCAAGGCGACGGGCGTGCAGATCTACGAATGTGCGCATCAACCCGACAAAACGCCGGCCTACGCTTGGCGGTTCCGCGCGCCCGAGGCGACGCTGGCGGAAGTGGGCGGGGACGCCACGGCCCGCCACTTCGCCGGGCCGAGCTGGACGGCCGCCGACGGCTCGACGATCGTGGGCCAGGTCAAGGCGACCCTGGCGGCGCCGCGGGCAGACTCGATCGCGTGGCTCCTGCTCGACGTCAAGACCCGCCAAGGGCACGGCTTCTTCGAGCGCGCGGCCAGCGTGCAGCGCCTGGACACCGTCGGCGGCATGGCCCCCACCCTCGCCTGCGGGGCGGACAACGAGCACCAGGAAAAACGCATCGATTACACGGCCACGTACGTGTTCTGGCGCGTCAAGGGAGGTTGAGCGGCGGCGACGCGGGTCGGGGGCCACAATAGCGTCCGAACCTCAACCCTTGCAGATCCGGTGACGATGCACGACACCCTCCCCACCGCGACGCCGCGGCTCGCGGTGATCGGCGGCGGCCCGGTCGGCCTGACGCTGGCCCTGCTCGCGCACCGGCGCTGTCCCGGCTGGGCGGTCAGCGTGTTCGACGCCCGCGGCCGCGGGCACGACGTCGCCGCCGATCCGCGCACGCTGGCGCTGTCGCTGGGCAGCGTGCAGCTGCTGGAACGGCTGGGCGCGTGGCCCGCCGCGCGGGCCGCGGCGATCCGCCGCGTGCACGTCTCGCAGGCGCCGCCGACGCTGTCGACGCCGTTCGGCGAGCCGGCGGTGGACATGCAGGCCGCCGAGCTCGGCGTGCCGATGCTGGGCGCGGTGCTGAGCTACGGCGCGTTGCTCGCGTCGCTGCAGCACGCCTTCCTCGGCGCATGCGGCGCCGCCCCCGGCGCGCCCGGCCTCCACGCGCGCTTGGGCGATGCGGTGGAATCGGTGTCGACGAACGGCGGGGCGGTCGCCGTGACCCCCGCGGGCGGCCCGCCCGAAACCTTCGATCTCGCCGTGATCGCCGAAGGCGGGGTGTTCGCCGGGCAGGCGCGCAAGGCGGTCTCCCGCGATTACCGGCAGACGGCCTGGGTCGGCGCCCTCACGCTCGAGGGCGCCGCGCCG
>JBEVLR010000124.1:0-3450 GCA_040509075.1 Burkholderiaceae bacterium
CTGCGCCGGCGCGTCGGCGTCGGCTGCGTCTTCGACTTCGATGCGGATGAGTTCCGAGCCGACTGCCATCACTTCGCCCACCGCGCCCCCGAGCGACAGCACCTTGCCGCGCACCGGCGACGGGATTTCGACCGTGGCCTTGTCGGTCATCACGTCGGCGAGGTTCATGTCTTCGACGACCGCATCGCCGACCTGCACGTTCCAGGCCACCAGCTCGACTTGCGCGATGCCCTCGCCGATGTCGGGCATCTTGATGACGTGGATCGCCTTCATGCGTCAGTCCTCCGTCGCGCGCCTGAACGCGGCCCCGACGCGATCGGGCCCCGGAAAATAGGCCCACTCCTGGGCATGCGGATACGGCGTGTCCCAGCCCGCCACGCGGCCGATGGGCGCCTCCAGGTGGTAGAAGCAGTGCTCCTGCACCAGCGCGGCGAGCTCGGCGCCGAAGCCGCTGGTGCGGGTGGCCTCGTGCACGACGACGCAGCGGCCGGTCTTCTTCACCGACCCGACGATCGCGGCCAGGTCGAGCGGCCACAGGCTGCGCAGGTCGATGATCTCGGCGTCGATGCCGGTCTCCGCGGCCGCGGCCTCGCTGACGAACACCATCGTGCCGTAGGTCAGCACGGTGAGCTGCGCGCCTGGGCGGTAGACCGAGGCCGACTCCAGCGGCACCGTGTAGTGGCCCTCGGGCACCTCGCCCAAGCGGTGCTTGGCCCACGGCACCACCGGCCGGTCGTGGTGGCCGTCGAACGGGCCGTTGTACAGGCGCTTGGGCTCGAGGAAGATCACCGGGTCGTCGTTCTCGATGCACGAGATCAGCAGCCCTTTGGCGTCGTACGGGTTCGACGGCATCACGGTGCGCAGGCCGCAGACGTGCGTGAACATCGCTTCCGGGCTCTGGCTGTGCGTCTGGCCGCCGTAGATGCCGCCGCCGCAGGGCATGCGGATCGTCAGCGGCGCCGTGAAATCGCCCGCCGAGCGGTAGCGCAGCCGCGCGGCCTCCGACACGATCTGGTCGGACGCCGGATAGAAGTAGTCGGCGAACTGGATCTCGACGACCGGCCGCAGCCCGTACGCGCCCATGCCCACCGCGGCGCCGACGATGCCGCCTTCCGAGATCGGCGCGTCGAACACGCGCGAAGCGCCGTACTTCTGCTGCAAGCCTTCGGTGCAGCGGAACACGCCGCCGAAATAGCCCACGTCCTGGCCGAACACCACCACGTTCGGATCCCGCGCCAGCATCACGTCCATCGCGGAGCGCAGCGCCTGGATCATCGTCATCGGCACGACCGGGCCCGGCCCGTCGACCGCCGATTGACTGCCGTCGCGCAGGTCCATGGCCTCAGGCCCCCGGGGCCCGGCCGGCCGATTCGCGGAGCTGGCGGCGCAGGTGGTCGGGCATGTCCTTGTAGACGTCCTCGAACATCGAGGCGGCGCTCGGAATGTGGCCGTCGGCCAGCGTGCCGTGCGATTCGGCCTGCCTCTGCGCCGCGGCGATCTCGGCCTCGAGCGCGCGCTGGAGCGTATCGTGCTCGACGTCGCTCCAGCAACCGCGGCGGATCATGTGGCGCTTCAGGCGCGCGATCGGGTCGCCGAGCGGGAAGTTCGCCGCGTCGTCCGCCGGCCGGTATTTGCCCGGGTCGTCGGAGCTCGAATGCGGGCCCGCCCGGTCGGTGACCCACTCGATCAGCGTCGGGCCGAGGTTCGAGCGCGCGCGCTCGGCGGCCCAGGACGAGGCCGCGTGCACCGCGAGGAAATCGTTGCCGTCGACGCGCAGCGACGCGATGCCCGAGCCCACGCCGCGCGCGGCGAACGTCGTGCCTTCGCCGCCGGCGATCGCCTGGAACGTCGAAATCGCCCACTGGTTGTTGACGACGTTCAGGATCACGGGCGCCTTGTAGACGTGGGCGAAGGTGAGGGCGGTGTTGAAGTCGGATTCGGCGGTGGCGCCGTCGCCGATCCACGCCGACGCGATCTTCGAGTCGCCCTTGATCGCCGACGCCATCGCCCAGCCCACGGCCTGGATGTACTGCGTCGCGAGGTTGCCCGAGACCGAGAAGAAGCCTTTCTCGCGCACCGAATACAGCACGGGCAGCTGGCGGCCCTTCAGCGGGTCGCGCTCGTTGGACAGCAACTGGCAGATCATGTCGACCAGCGGGTAGTCGCGCGCCATCAGCAGGCCCTGCTGGCGGTAGGTCGGAAAGCACATGTCGCCGTCCCGCAGCGCCAGGCCGTGCGCGACGCCGATCGCCTCTTCGCCGAGGCTTTGGATGTAGAACGACATCTTCTTCTGGCGCTGCGCGATCAGCATGCGCGCGTCGAAGAGGCGGGTCTTCATCATCGCCCGCATGCCGGCGCGCAGCAGGTCGGCGTGCGCGTCGGGAACCCAGGGGCCGACCGCCTCGCCGGCGTCGTCGAGCACGCGGATCAGCGAGAACGCCAGATCGCCGGTGTCGCGCGGCTCGGTGTCGACCGGCGGACGGCGCGCTTCGCCCGCGGGCGACACGTGCAGGTAGGAGAAATCCGTCGCGCATCCCGGGCGGCCGGTGGGCTCCGGGACGTGCAGGCTCAATCGGGGACGCTGCGTCATCGGCCAGGACTCCGCGCCTGTCGGCGGCAGGCGGAAAGAAGGCTGCGGAAACGGCCGTTGCCGCGCAGGATGCCAGGGAACGGCCCGATCAGACGAGGGACGCCGGACGGGATCGCCGCCGGCGCGTCCTGTGGGAACACGATACCCGATCCGGTCCGATCGCGCTGCGGACTTTTCCCGGGTTCGGCCGCCGGGGATCGTTCGGAGCGATGCGGCGCGGCCACTTCGTGCAGCAGGCCGCCGCGACGTCCCTGACGCTCCCTGCTTCGTATGGACGCCGAACTCTTCGTGATTTCCCGGATGGAGCCGGCCGGCCGCGAAAGAATCGCCCGTCACCTTTCCACTCCGCATTTGCCGCCATGCAATTCTCCAACCTCGCGCTGAACTGCCTGACCGCCCAGACCCTCCTGGCGCCGCTGGCGATGGCGGCCGGCAACGCTTCCGTACGGGCGGGCGCGCATGCGCTGGCCTCCTCGACCGACGTCCGATTCGACGGCCTGCCGAGCCTGGCTCTTCCCCGTCCCGCACCGCCGCCCGGCATCAGGCCGCGCATCCCCCTCGATGTTTTGCAGGGCCGCGCGGAAGACGTTCCGTCGATACCCGTCGACGCCATCGTCGTTGGAGCGGCCTGGTTGACGCTTCCCGCGTCGACTTCCTGGATTCCCGCCAAATTGGCGACTGGCGCGGCGTTGCTGATCGCGTTCCCGCATCCCGCGCAAGCCGGGGGATCCACGCCCGACGATCCCGGCGAGCTGGACTTCTCATGGAACGATGCCAGCTGCTACGGGTTCATCTGGCAAGACCGGTCCGGCACGATCAGGCTGCCGGGCGACCGCTCCGGGACGCCCATCGAGCCCGAG